>DATKRJ010000358.1:0-7940 GCA_035532355.1 Thermomicrobiaceae bacterium
TAGGCGTCGAGCGGCACGATCTTGCCGTCGCGCATCATCGGGCGCTGGGTCGTGCCCATCATGATCGGGATGCTCGGCCCGTAGACGTCGGCGTCCAGCAGCCCCACGGCCGCCCCGTCCTGCGCCAGCGCGATGGCCAGGTTGACCGCCACGGTCGACTTGCCGACGCCACCCTTGCCGCTCGCCACCGCGATTGTGTTCTTGACGCCGGGCAGCGGCGTGCGGTCCTGCATCCCCGAGCCGCTGGCGCGGACCCGTGACGAGAACTTCACCGCCACCTCGGCCACGCCCGGCAGCGGTGAGACGGCCGCCCGCACGTCCGACTCGATCTTGCCGCGCAGCGGGCAGGCCGGTGTGGTCAACTCTACGTGCACCAGCACGGAACCGCCCTCGATCGCCACGTCCTTGATCATGCCGAGTTCGACCAGGCTCCGCCCGATCTCCGGGTCCATGACCGGGCCCAGCGCCTGCATCACCTGCTCCGAGGTCAGGCTGGTCGTCGTCATCGCGGGACCTCTCCTCCACGGCACACCGTCCGCCGGCCGGCCGCCTATTCTAGCTGCTTCTCCGCGCTGGGGCGGCCGGGACCGGGGGGCTTTCTCAACCAAACTCTATCATAAGTGTGCCGTACGCCGGACACGACGAACCGCCCAGCGGCACCGGCCGGAGGGCGAGGGCAGGGCCTGCTCCACGTTTCCGTGCGGGGACGAGCAGGCCCTTCTGCCGGGATGGAGGTGGCCGACAGCCGGTGGCGCCGCCAGCCGTGTGGGAAGGGAGTCACACGCGAAACCGGAGTGGTGGCCCCGCGCCGATGAGTCGCGTCCCGCCGCGCCCGCATCACCACTGCGAGCGGTTCTCCCACCCCGTCACGGCGTCCGACCTGATGCCGGGACCCGCGCGCCGGGAGGAGATCGAATTGGCCAGCGAGGGTAACCTCATCGTCAACTCTATGACTTATCATAGGATCGGCCCTTGCCCCTGTCACCCGTCAAAAGGCCCCCACCAGTTACATGAACGTACAGGTATAAAACTGTACTTCCGTACAGGTATCCGCCGGGGCTTCCGCTCCGCTACGGCTCTGCGGCTCTCCGACGCCCGATCGGCCCCCAGATGTTCAGCGCGAACAGCGCAATCGCCGCCAGCCCGAACACCCCGGCGAGCGCCAGCAGCGCCGCCGGCACCCCGCCTGGCCGGGCCCCGTCTGCGAGCACCGGCACCACCCGCAGCAGCGCGGCCAGATTCCCGGTCACGAGCGTCGCCCAGGTCAGCCGCCGACTCGCCAGCGGCCGGCGCGAGAAGCCCGGCAGCAGATGGCCTCCCACGCCCAGGATCAGGAGGGTGACGAACCCCGCCCCGAGCGCGTGCCGCACGCTGTCGACGGACGGCGCCGTGACCTCCGCCCCGAGCTTCCCGGCGCCCGAGAGCGCCAGCAGCAGGGCCGCCAGCACGGCCCACCCCCAGGCGCTCAGCGCGTGCAGCTGCAGCGGATCGACGCGAAGACGGACGGGACGGCGCGGCAGCGGCCGCCGCGCCCCGAAGATTCCGACCGCGAGTGACAGGCTGAGCAGGCCCGCCGCCAGCAGTATCTCCCCACAGCCGAGGGCCCATGCCCTGAGGGCGGCGCTGCCGGCCAGCCACAGCACGAGGCCCAGCTGCGTCGCCGCCCATCCGGTCCAGAGCAGCAGAGGCGGAGCCGGACGAGTCTGAAAATAGAGCGGGAACGTGCGCGCCGACATTGCCGCCGCGATCGGCACCAGGAACGCGAAGAGCGCCAGATCGACCGTCGCACCGTCCCAGGTCGACGGCACCAACCCCGCCCCACTCCAGGCCGCGCGCACCACGCCGATCAGGTTGGCCACGAGCGCCAGCCACAGGCCGGCAAACCCGCCGGCAAAGAGCGGCAGCACCGGTCTCAGCGCCGTCCCTTTGTGCCCGGGCGCCGGCCGACGAAGTGTCGCCGCGAGCATCCCCACGACGAGCAATCCACCGCCGAGCTCGAACGCCCCGGACAGGACCACCGCCGTCCCGACCGCCCCGCGCGCTGCCTCTCCCACCAGCGCCAGCAGCGGCTGCGCGACCGCGCGCAGCACGAGCCCCGTCAGCAGCAGCGTCAGCGCCGGCCAGGCGAGACGTGGCCCGGCGAGGTTCGCGCCGCGCAGGCGCGGCAGGAAGTGGAGCGCGACCCCGAGCACCGTAAGTCCCGCCCAGCCGAAGAGCTGGACGTGCCCGTGTGCCTGTCCGGCTGCCGTCCACCAGACGTCGGCGCTCGCCCCGGCCGAGCGGATGGCGAAGAGCCCACCACCCAGTCCGAACCCGGCCGTCAACGCCAGCGCCACCGACGCCACGACGAATGGCTGCCAGACGTCGCGTCGGCTTGCTTCAGCCCCAGCGCGTCCCTGACCCGTCGTCAAAGGCCGCCCCCGGTCCGTAGCGCGGTTAGGTCGGGTCACGGCCGGAAGACCAGCGACTGCCTCAGGCTCCGGTGGCGCTCACGGACCTGGCCTCGATCCGCCCGGGCAGGCTGTCGATCATCCCATGGAGCCGCTCGTGTGTCCCGGCGCCGATCTCCTCGACCTCGATGCGGTCGAACTCCAGCACCATAGCGCCGTCGGCATCGCGCAGCCAGGCCTCCATGGCCGGATAGAGCTCGGTCGTCTCGGCGTCGATATGCGCGGCGAGCGCGGCTCGGTAGGCGCGTGCCGCCTCGGCCAGCCGGCCACTGCTCGTCTGATCTCCGGGAACGTACTGGGACACCGCCGCCACGTAGTTCGCCGCCAGGTGGCGACCGGTCGCGTGCTCGCGCTCGAGCCGCGCGATCAGCGCTCGACCTCCCGGCCGCGCCTCCAATCGCGGGAAGACGGCACCCTCCTCCTTATGGTGGTGACACTGGTCGACGAACACGGTGATGAACTCCTGGACGTCGCTGAACACGTCCGCCGGCATCGGCCGTCCCCGTGCCGCGGCCTCGGCCGCCGTCTCCAGTAAACCCAGCACTCCGAGGACCGCGTCGTGCTCCTCGCGCAGTACGTCGACCGACCGCATGCTTCGCTCCTCTCACGGACGATTTCCGGGTCTGATCCGCCTCAGCTCCGCGGCTCCTGGCGTTCGTGCCCGAGCACCGCGGACGCGCGGCGCTGCCGTCTCCCGGCGGCCCTTGGGCCGGTCACGGCGACGGCCGCGTGCCGACTATGCCGCGAGCAGCCGCTCAGTTCTTTGCGCTGGAGCAAGCGCCACGGGGAATTCGAAGCGTCCGGGATCCCGGCCAGCGATGCCGGGCATGCCGGACTCCCGCGCCGCTGCATTCGGCCGGTTGCAGGGGGTAATGAATGAGCCCCGCAGGGCTTACCCCACCTCCGGTAGTTTCAGCGAGCGGGTCGTCAACGGTCGACGTCGGTCCGGGGCATGGATGCCTGCCGGAGCCCCGTCAGAGCGCCCCGGCGGGATTGAACGCGAGCGGCTCGAGCTCGCCGCGAGCGTGCATTGTCAGGAGCTGGTCGAGGTAGGCCTGGGCGTCACGGAGCTCCTGGTCGCGCCCGGGGCGGTCCGGTTCGTTCCGCAGGCGAGTCAGGCTGGCCCGTACCTCGGCGATCTGTTCATCGGGGTTGAGGAGTCGGGAGACGTGAGTGTCCATGGGGTGCTCCCTTCGAGGGATGCGGTGCCGACACGAACCTCCCGGTCGAGGGCTGCCCGGGAGGTGCATCGTGTCGAGTTTGGCTACTGGTGGGCGGGGATTACCCCGCGTTTACCAGCGGCTGGAGTAGCTGCTGCGCTGCGACCGCTGCTGCTGGAAGCAGTCCGAGCAGTAGACCGGCTTGTCGTTACGCGGCTGGAACGGGACCATGGTGTCCTTGCCGCACGAACTGCAGACGGCCGGGTACATGGTGCGCTCGGAGCGCGGCGCGTAGCTGCTGCTGGAGCCGTAGCTGCTGGAGCTATAGCTGCTGCTGCCACCGCCACTGCTGGCCTTGCGGGCCTGCCGGCAGGTCGGGCAGCGCCGCGGCTCGTTGGTGAAGCCCTTCTCGGCGTAGAACTGCTGCTCGCCCGCCGTAAAGGTGAACTCGCTCCCGCAGTCGCTGCAGGTCAGGGTCTTGTCGGCGAAACTCATCTCGTTGGGTCTCCTAGTACTGTGCGACCACCCGCCATGGGTGCGTCGCGATAACTATTCCTGAACGGCGCCGGTACTCCTGCGAGATGGTTTCGGAGACAGACCCTCGTTGTCACCGACACATGCACGCGGAACTTCGAAGCCATCGACCGTTATGATACCACACTTTGCCCGTGCGCGCACGTCCGTTTTCAGGTCTGCTTCAGGTCGGTCCGATCTGGCTGCTCACGCACCCGGCTCCGTGGCGCGACCGTGACCAGGCCGGCTCATCCCGCATGGGCTCACGGTTCCGCTTCGTCCGACGCCGGGTCGCTGTCGCGCGGCATCAGGGTTCTGCCGCCTTCGGCCCACTCAACCCGGGGATCGACCAGAGCTAATTGCCGAATCCCCTCCGGTATCCGGTTCTGAAGGAGCTCGTATTGGCGCTCCTGGCCTGCCTTCGGCTTCCAGTCATGCAGGTAGTAGACTCGCTGGATGCCTGCCTGAATCAGCTCCTTGGTACAGCCGAAACACGGTTGCTTCGTGGTGTAGAGGGTCGTACCCTGAACCGGGATGCCGAACCTCGCGGCTGTGAGCAGCGCGTTCTGCTCCGCGTGGACACAGATGCAGAAGTCGTACGCCTCCCCGGAAGGATAGGAGCGCTCCCGATTCGCGCAGCGCTCGCAGCCTCCTTCATCGCAGTTCTTCATGTTCATCGGTGTGCCGTTGTAGCCGGTCGAGATGACACGGTCGTCCAGCACGAGGACCGCGCCGACGCGAGTGCCAAGGCAGCTCGCCCGCTCACGGACCGCGATGGCGATGCCCATGTAGTACGCGTCTCGCGAGAGCCGCTGTATCGACGGAGGTCGCGTCTCACTCATGCCTGTTCCACTGCCGGGACGTGCGCGGACGGCGGGCAACCACTATGAACCACCCCGGAGACGGATGCAACGGGCTCTCCCGGCGCGGCGATCGCGGCGAGGGAGCGAGGGAGCGCCACGCATGACCGGCTATGGCCTCTACCTGGAGTCCGGCCCGCAGCGCCGTAAGACGATGGTCCACGTGCTCAACCTGCTCGGCTGCGTCGCCTCCGGCCCCACCACCGAGCAGGCGCTCCTGGCCACGCCGGACGCGATCCGCGCGTACCTGCGCTTCCTGCGCCGCCACGGCGACGCGGTCGACCCGGACGAGCCGATTACCACCTCGGTCGTCGAGCACGTCACCGAGGGATCGTGGCTCGGCCAGGGCTCGCCCTACCTGGTTTTCGGCCCCGACCTCGAGCCGCTCTCCGACGCGGAGGTCGACGTGCTGCTGAGCCGCTTCGCCTGGCTGCGCGGCGAGCTCGCCGGCTGGGCCGACAGCCACACCGCGGAGGAACTCACCGTGGCGCCGGCCGACGGCGGCCGGAGCTCGTGGGACGTCCTGCGCCACGTCCTGTCCGCGACGGGTGGCTACCTGTCGGCGGCGCTGGGCAGCGCGCCCGGCTTCTCGCGCGTTGCCGGCGCGGTGGAGCGCGGCGAACTCGACGTGGCCGCGGGGCTGCGCCACACGATCACCATGGTCGAGGAGCGGGTTCGGGCGACCACGCCCGAGGAGCGCGCCGCCGTGCGGGTGCTCCCGGCCGGGCCGCGGACGCTGCGCAAGGCGCTCCGGCGGGCCCTCGAGCACGACTGGGAGCACCTGGTCGAGCTGTCCCGCCGTCCGGGTGGCCCGGCGCTCTGAGGTTACCGCACGCGAAGGAGAGGAGCGTCCAATGCTGTGCATGGTGATCGAGCACTTCACGGACAACGACATGCCGCCGATCTACCGGCGCGTTCGCGACCAGGACCGCATGTTCCCGGACGGGCTGCACTACGTCGACAGCTGGGTCGAGCCCAACTTCAGCCGCTGTTTCCAGCTGATGGACTGCGACGACTTACGCCTCTTTCAGGAGTGGGTCCTTCAGTGGCGTGGAGCCGGCGTCACCATCGAGATCGTGCCCGTCGTGAGCAGCGCCGAGACGCGGGCCGTTGTCGCACCGCACCTGGACGATCGCTGAACGTCACCCAGACGTCATCTGGCGTGGCATCACTCGCGTCACACCGCTCACACGGCGACCTCGACGAAGCCCTTCTCGGCCAGACCGTGGATCAGCAGGTACATGTACAGCAGTCCGCCGTAGTCGCGCCACGCCCCGAGCAGGCGCTGTACTCCGGCATAGTCGAGCCGCTCGTCGACCCCCAGCCAGCGACGCAGGTTGTTCTGGCCACCCACGTCGTCGCCGGGAAAGACGTTGAGCCGCCCCAGGCCGCGCAGCAGCACGTACTCTGCGGTCCAGCGCCCCACTCCGCGCAGCTCGCGCAGCCGGGCCACCGCCTCGTCGTCGCCAAGCGCATCGAGCCCCGACAGGTCCACCGTCCCGTCGAGCAGCCCCCGCGCCAGTTCGAGCAGCGCCCGCGCCTTCTGACGACTGAAGCCGATCTCCTTCAGCCGCTCCGGGCTCACCCGGACCACGTCCTCCGGCCGCGGAAAGGCGTGCCGCGCCTCGCCGTCGTCATCCAGCGGCAACCCGCACTCCTCGACCAGCCGACCCAGGATCTGCAGCCCAAAGCTCAAGGTGATCTGCTGGCAGGCGATGGCGTTCGTCAGCGCCTCGAAGACCGTCGGGTACCGCGTCGGCCGCGCCCCACGCAGCCGCGTCGCCAGCGCGCCCAGCGCCGGGTCGGCCTCGGCCAGTCGCGCGAAGCCGCTCAGGTCGACCTGCGTACCAAGCAGTCGCTCCACCGTCTCCCGCAGCCGCGGCACCGCCGCCCGGCTCGCGCCCGGACCCCTGGCGACCACGTCCAGCCGCGGTGCGTCGACCGTCCCACTCTGCCGGACCACCAGCTCAACCGGCGCTCCGTCGAGCGGCAGCACCCTCCGGTAGGTCCCATCCTCCCAGCGGTCGATCGGGTTGCCCGGCCGCCGCCGGATCACCCAGGCCGTCAGGTCCAGCCGGTAGGGAGGCAGCGGGTCGATCCGGAAGCGCGCCTCGCTCACCGCCGCGATCCCCAGCTCTGCTCACCCGCCGGACAGTCGGGCCCGACGCTTGCCCGTGCCATGAGACTCCTCCGTCGTCTGCTCGTCCCGCGCACTTCCCCTTCCGGGAGTCAATCTGCGGTAGCCGGTTCCCACCGGCCGCCAAGCTCAACGCTTCTCGAAGTACTCCCGGTTGATCTTGAGGAACTCGGACCACTGCTCCGGCAGGTCGTCCTCGAAGAAGATCGCCTCGACCGGGCAGACCTCGGCGCAGACGCCGCAGTCGATGCACTCGTCCGGGTCGATGAAGTACAGCTCGGCCGCGTCGTCGGTATGGATGCAGTCGACCGGGCAGACCTCGACGCACGACCCGTCCTTGACGCCGATGCAGGGCTGCGCGATCACGTAGGTCACGTCGGACTCCTCCTCTCTGGCTCGTCGGGCACGTCGGTCGTCCCGACGCTGGCGGTCCGGCTCGTCCGACTATCCGGGGCCGGTCCGACAGCCTGCCGACGACCGGCCCGTGCTCCAGCTTCCAGGCTCGCGGGACTGCCCTCGAAGCGCGAGTGCAAACGGCCCGGGAGGGATCACCTCTCGCCGCCCGGCGCGTACCGAGGCCATCCCACGATCGCGGCCGGCACGTGCCGCTAAGATGGTGTCCCGCCGTCGTCCAATCACTGTCAGACCGCGGAGGTCCCGGCCGCGAGAACAGGCGCGCATCGCTCAGGAACGCCATCCGCGTGCGCCGCGTGAGCTGTGTGCGAAGCGTGCCCGGCGTGCACTGCCCGCTCTGGGCGTCCGGCGTACTCCGGGACGGAGCCTGCTGTTCGACCCGGCGTGACCACGCTCCTGCCGGCAG
>DATKRJ010000359.1:0-13508 GCA_035532355.1 Thermomicrobiaceae bacterium
CTCGCGCTGGGCGCGCTGGTCGCCGGCACCGCGTGCCAGGTTTCGTTTGCGCGGGGTTCCGGCAACGTGGTATCGGAGTCCCGGCAGGTCAGCGGCTTCGACCGCGTGAGCCTGGGCGGGATCGGTAACCTGCTGATCACCCAGGGCGACCAGGAGTCGCTCACGATCGACGCCGAGGACAACGTACTCCCGCACATCACCACCAACGTAAGCGGCGGACAGCTGTCGATCGGCTACGACACGCAGGGCCTCAACTGGGTCCAGCCGACCAAGCCGGTCGACTTCCACCTGACCGTCAAGAACCTGCAGGAGATCGACCTCGGCGGCAGCGGCAGCATCCAAACCTCCGGCCTGCGCGCCAATCAGCTCACGGTCAAGATCGGCGGCTCCGGTAACGGGACGCTAAACGGGCTGGTCGTCACCGGGCTGGACGTGGAGATCGCCGGCTCCGGGTCGATCGTCGCCGCGGGCACCGCCGATAGCCAGCAGCTGCGCATCGCCGGATCCGGTAACTACCGCGCGCCGGACCTCGCCACGCAGTCGACCCAGATCACTGTCACCGGCTCGGGCAACTCCGTGGTCAACGTGGCGCGCACGCTGTCGGTCTCGATCACCGGTCGCGGTTCGGTGCAGTACAGCGGCAGCCCGACCATCGACCAGCACATCCTGGGCTCGGGTCGGATCACGAAGCTGCCGTAGGCCGGCCGGAACGGCTTCGGCTCCCGATCGCCGGCACCACCGCGGGCCGCCGGCCTGGTCGCGCGGAGACGGGAGTCAGTAGCGGAGGAGACGTCCCATGTCTCGACACGTCGCGGCAGACCAATCCGGTCGCGAGGGGACCTCGACGGATGCGGACTGGCGAGCCGCGGCGGGCGTGGGCGCGGTCCTGGGTGCGGAGATCGTGCTGCGCGACGTCCTCCTGCCGGCTCACCCGGACGACGCGGCGATCGGGCTGGTCGTCGCCGGTGAGTGGCTCACGCTGGGTGGCCTGCTCGTCTGGTGGGTCCCGCGCGTCGAGCGGCGGAACCTGGCGAGCGTCGGCGTGGGACCTTTCCGCTGGCGGCATGTCTGGCAAGGCGGCGCCGCGTACTTGCTGACCGTCGGCGCGTCGGCGTTCACCGGGAAGGCGCTGGCTGCGGTCGGGCTGCCATCGGTCCGTACGCTTCAGCCGGTGATCCGGCGTTCCCACCCGGCCACCCGCGTCGCGCTGTTCCTCACGGGAACTGTGCTCGAAGAGATCCTCTACCGCGGCTACCTCATGGAGCGACTGATCCGGCTCACCGGTCGGCCCTGGCTCGCCGGGGCCGTCGACTGGCTGGCCTTCAGCGCCGCCCACCTGAAGTTCTTCGGTCTTGGGCCGACGCTCGACGTTGGCCCGCTCTCCGTCGCGCTCGTGGCGCTCTACGGCAAGGAGCGCACGCTCTGGCCGGGAATGGTGCTCCATGGCCTGAACGACGCCCTGGCCTTCATCGTCGCGCCCCTGCTGCCGGCGGCCGTGCTATCCGGCTCGTGACGTGCTCGGGGCGATACTGTCCGACCGGCCCGGGGCGCCGGGGCGCCGGGGCCGTCCGCACCGGGCGGTGCTGGTCGGTGCACGGTTACCGTGGCCGATCGGCACCAGACGTGGCCCGTTGACGAGGTCGGCGAGCGCGGTTGATCGACCAGCGCCGGCTCAGCCCGCGGCCGCGAAGCCGCGACCCATCTCACGGCGGGCCATCATCTCCTGGAGGATGAGGCCCTCGATCTCGATGAACTCGTACATCCGCATCATCTGCTGGAACTCGGCGTCGGTGTGCAGGTAGAGTCCCTCCATCAACCCCTGCGCGACCACCGGCTCGAACATCTTGCCAAACTTGTTGTTCTGAATGGCGATAAACAGCTTGTAAAGGTCGACCAGCTCCGTCGGCGAGATCCGGGTGTTCTGGTCGCTCATCAGGATCTTACCGGCCGCCATGCGCACCTTCAGCCGGTTCTCGAGTGCGAACCGGTTGAGCTGATTCTCGAACTCGAGCGCCACCCGCGCGTGGTCGAACAGGACGAGCTTGAGGTAGATCGATTCGACCGCCAGGTTGAAGAGCTCGATGACCTTGGTCTTGTTGGGCGGGATCGCCTCGATGTAGCCTGCACTGGCCAGCCGGTACAGGGCCCGGGCGCACTCGAACTGGGTGATCCCGGCGCTTCGCGCGATCGCGACCACGTCCCGATGGGCGTCGACCAGGTTATAGACGGCCGCGAGCTCCGGCGGCGGCAAGCCTGCCTCGTGAGCCCGCCCACGGAAGATCATGTAGATGGACGGCACGACCGGGCTGACCTCGATCCACTCGTCGACCCGGCGAGTCCCCTCGATAATCAGCTGCATGCTGTCGATCGAGACGGGCACACCCCCCTCGCGCTCGGTCACGCCGGCCTTGAAGGTGAAGAAGCAGTTCCGCCACAAGAACAGCGTGAAGATCGAGATCTCGAGCAGCTGGTCCTGGCAGGCTTTCAGGTCCTCTTCCGTGATCACGCGGTTCGCCCGCAGGTGGCTGAGGACCGCGTCCTCGCTGCGGATGCCCTGCCGGTGGAGCGTTTCCACCTGATCGCGGCGCAGCTTGCCGATGCGGAGCAGCAGGTCCGTCCGGTTCGGCAACCGGCTTCCGGCGGCGACGTAGCTGATGTGCCCGTTCTCGAAGCTGATCGTGCGCGTGTTCCAGCCCTGGATGAGCGCCAGGACCCCGGTCTTCTGCGTGAATGTCAGCATCTGAAAGAGGTCGGAGAGCGAGAACGCGCCGAGTCGACCCTGCAGGTCGAGCTCCGTGTCATCGCCAGCGCTGGCGCCTCCGCGTGCCATCATCGCGCCTGCTCCAGCCCTTCCCCTACTGCGCTGGTAGGGTCACCGAGACGTCCGCCGTGGTCTGATGCCCTGCCAGATCGCTCGCCCGCACGGTGAGCGTTGCCGACGACGCCGTGGTGGATCGTCCATCCCACACCCCGATATACGCCCCCTGAGACGGCACATAGAGGAGGTCCCCCGCCGACGTGCCGTTCACCAGCAGCTCCACCTGGGTGACCCCGATGTCGTCGCTCGCCTTCACCCGCACCGTAAGCACCCGCCGATCTTGCGCCCCCGCGCTGGGCCGCTCGATCGTCACCGTCGGCGGCCGCTGGTCGTAGCCGAGCGCCCGCCACACGAGCTGCGCGATCTCGGCCTGCCCGGCGTTGTTCGGGTGGACGTCGGAGGGGTACCAGGTCCACGCGGCGATGTGGCCGCGGAAAGCCGGCTCGAGGTCGGCCACCTTCGCGCCGTCCGCCGCCGCCGTCTGCCGGATCACCTGGTTGAATTGGGACACCCACCAGGCGTCGGATCCCTGCTGGGTGGGATCGCCCTCACTCAGGTCGTAGTACGTCGTGACCACGAGGTCCGGCTTCTGATCCCCCAGGGCCGCCTTGATCGCGCCGAGCGCCGCGGGGTAGTCGGTCTTAAAGCTGTCCAGCCCGGCCTGCCTGGCCGCCTGGGACGCCCCGGCGAGGTTCAGCAGGTCGTTCCCACCGAGCGTCACCGTGACCGTGCGGAGTACACCGCCGCGCGCCTTGATCGCCGCGATGTCGCTCTGTGCGCGCTTGAGCTGATCTCCGTTCAGGAACGAGGTGGTCGTCTCCCCTGGCACCGCCAGATTGTCCAGCGTCACTGTCGCGGGGGTTCCGGCCGCCGTGTCGGAGCGCTCGATCAGGTCACGCACCAGCCAGGCGAAGCCGCGATCTCGCGGCAGGCTCGTCACGAGCCCCGCCGCGATCGAATCACCCAGCGCGAGGTAGACCTGCTCGGGCGCGGCGCTCGCCGCCGGCAAGCCGGCGAACGGCAGCCCGATGAGCAGCGCCGCCAGGACGCCGCAGACGGCCAGTACCAGCCGGCTCGGCTTCACCCCATCGCTCCCCACACGCCACTGAAACGCGAGAGAGCCGCCCGCAGCACCTCGCGCGACGTCGGATGGCTGAGCATCGCCGGAGCCTCGTCGGGCGCGGCCAGCAGCGCGTCGCGGTCGAGGTGAGCAGCGAACGCCGGCGTCGGCTCCGCCGCGAGCGTGAGATAGACCGCCCGGCGCTCGCGGCCGGCGACGGTAAACCGGTCGCTGCCGGCCCAGCCGAGAATCTCACCGCGCAGGCCCATCTCCTCCTCCACCTCACGCCGCGCCGTCTCGAAGGCCGCCTCTCCCGACTCGACGTGCCCTTTGGGCAGTACGATCGAGCCGTCGGCCGCCCGTCGCAGCGCGACCTTGCCCTCCGCCGGCAGTAGGACGACGGCGCCGGCCTGTGGGACGGCCTCCTCCTTCACCGAGGAGTCGAGCGCGGACAGCTCGAGTTCGGCGCGGAGCTTCGCATAGGTGACGGGTATCAGCTCCGGGAGCACCATCGTGTTCGCCAGGATTGGCATGAAATTCGCGTCGCCCTCCCAGCGCGGCACCACGTGGACGTGCAGGTGCTCGGCCACGCCCGCGCCGGCGACGCTGCCGAGGTTCAGTCCGATGTTGAATCCGTCGCAGCGCAGCACACGCTGCTGGGCGGCCGTGACCCACGGCAGGAGCCCGAACAGGTCCGCGATTGCCGAGGGTTCCAGCTCATCCAGCCGAGCGGCGTGACGAAAAGGCACGGCCATGAGGTGGCCCGTGTTGTACGGGAACAGGTTCATGATGACGAACGCCGACGCGCCGCGGTACAGGATTAGCTTCTCGACGTCGCGGTCGGGGGCCGGTTCGGTGCAGAAGATGCAGCCCGGCTCCCGCGTCCCGCCACCGACGTACCGCATCCGCCATGGCGTCCAGAGTCGCTCCATGGGCCATCCTCGGCTCTCCGGTGGTTCCTGGAGACGATCTTAGCAAACGCGGCCTCGCGGGATGTCCCCCGAAGGTCCCGGCCCGAAACCGGTTCTCGGGCTACCATCGCCCGACTCGCGCCCAGGGTGTCCGAACACTGTCTGCTATACTGGGCCAGACCGCGTTGCCGGGGGACCGTTTGAGGAGGCTCAACGCGGATGGCAGCGCCGACGGGGAGACAAGCGGCGGCACTCATCGCGGCGAGCGACGTCGCCAGGCGTCGCCTCAGCACTCGCACCAGCAAGGGGTGGTTCTGGCTGTCGGCGCATCTAGGCACCGACGGCGTGCTCGTGCTCGTCTCGTTCGTCGCCGCCTACTGGCTGCGCTACCGGCTGGAGTTCGGCGGGGAGGTACCCCCTGGCTCGACCCAGCCTTTTGGCTTCTTCGCCGGCAAGGTTGCGCTGCTCGTAATTGCCACCCTGGTGATCTTCCAGCTCCGCGGGCTCTACCGCCTGCCGCGCTGGACGAGCTTCCTCGACGAGGTGTCGATCGTTGCCAACGGGTCAACCATCGCCATGGCCCTCGTTATTCTCTACAGCTTCCTCGATCGCTTCTACCCGTCGCGCCTGATCTTCATCCTGGCCTGGGCGCTCATGATCGCCCTGCTCGCCGGCAAGCGCTACGTGACGCAGTCCGCCCGCCAGGTGCTGTGGCGGCGCGGTATTGGCGTCGACCGGCTCCTCGTCGTGGGCGCGGGGCCCGCCGGCCAGCGCATCATGCAGTACATCTACAACCAGCCGCAGCTCGGCTATCGGGTGGTCGGCTTCGTCGACAGCGTCCCCGCCGACGAGCACTGGGGCATCGCCACCGAGCGGCGCGTCGAGCGTCCGCAGTACCTCGGTGACCTCTACGCGGTGCGGGCCGTGGTCCAGGACCAGCACGTCAACGAGGTGATCATCGCCCTGCCTCCCACCGCGCACCGGGAGGTCCTCCGCATCATCGAGCAGTGCCGCGAGCGGGACGTCGACTTCACCCTCGTCCCCGACCTGTTCGAGCTGGCGCTCGACCACGTGCGCATCAACGAGGTGGCGGGACTGGCCCTGATCGAGATCAAGGACGCCCGCATCAGCGGCTGGAACTACGCCGTCAAGCGCGCCATGGACATCGGTATCGCCGCGTTCGTGCTCTCGATCGGCGCCCTCCCCATGCTGATCATCGCCATCGCCATCAAGCTCGACTCTGCCGGGCCGATCCTGTTCGGCCAGGAGCGCGTCGGCAAGGACGGCCGTCCCTTCGTCCTCTACAAGTTTCGCTCGATGTGCCGCGACGCGGAGCAGCGCAAGGCCGAGCTCCTGGGTGGGCAGGGCAAGGACGCGCTCCTGTTCAAGCTCCGGGACGACCCTCGCGTCACCCGCGTCGGACGGGTCCTCCGTCGCACCAGCCTGGACGAGCTGCCGCAGTTCTTCAACGTGCTGGTCGGCGACATGAGCGTCGTGGGGCCCCGCCCGCAGGTCCCGTCCGAGGTCGCGGCCTACGAGGAGTGGCACTACCACCGGCTGAAGGTGGCCCCGGGCCTGACGGGTCTCTGGCAGGTCAACGGTCGCAGCGACCTCAGCTTCGACGAGATGGTCAAGCTCGATCTCTACTACGCCGAGCACTGGTCGCCCTGGCTCGACATCAAGCTGATCCTGCGCACCATTCCCGCGGTCATTCTCGCCCGTGGCGCCTACTGATTGGCGACGCTGCTCTCGATGGTGTGATCCCCTCGGCGTTCCCGGGAGGCCGACGATGTCACCGCCTGCCACCTCGCGCGTCGACGTTCGCCCGCTCACCCCGGATACATGGGACGATCTGACAGCCCTGTTCGGCCCGAGCGGCGCCTACGCCAACTGCTGGTGCATGTGGTGGTGCCTGTCGCGCGCCGAGTTCGCCCGCTGGTCCGCCGACCAACGCCGGGAGGGGCTGCAGGCGCGGGTCGCGGCGGGTGAGGTCCCGGGCATCCTGGCCTACCTCGATGGTGAGCCCGCCGCCTGGTGCTCACTGGGCCCCCGGGAACGCTTCCCATCGCTCGAACGCTCCCGCACCCTCGCGCGTGTGGACGACGCGCCGGTCTGGTCGATCGTCTGCTTCTACGTCCCTCGCTCCCACCGACGGCACGGGCTCAGCGTCACCTTGGTCCGTGCGGCCGTCGACCACGCCGCCGGTCAGGGCGCCGTGCTGGTGGAGGCCTATCCGGTCGATCCGCAGGGCGGCACGGTCGACGCCGCCGCGGCCTTCACCGGGCTGCTGCCCGCGTTCGAGCGGGCCGGCTTCGTCGAGGTGGCTCGCCGCTCCCCACGCCGGCCGATCGTGCGACGAGCCGCCTCGGCGCCTGCGAGCGACGGGTGATCGGGACCCGTCGTCGTCAGGCTGCCCCGGTATCACCCGGTGGGTGTAACTGTCAGACCCCCAGAGAGGTTGTATCCTTAGCCGCGGTTCGATCCGGCGGCGACAACGAGCGGGTGGGAATGACCGAGCAGCGCGTGGCGCTGATCCACGACTACCTCAACCAGTACGGCGGCGCCGAGCGGGTGTTGGAGGCCCTGCACGCGGTCTACCCCGACGCCCCCATCTACACCTCTATCTACGCGCCGGAGCTCATGCCCGAGGCATACCGCGCCTGGGACGTGCGCAGTTCGTTCATGCAGCGCCTGCCGGGAGTGCACCGGCACCACCAGCCTTACCTCCCACTCTACCCGCTGGCGTTCGGGCGCCTGCAACTCACGGGCTACGACGTCATCCTGAGCTCGAGCAGCGCCTGGGCCAAGGGGGCGCACAAGCCTCCCGGTGCGCTCCACGTCTGCTACTGCCATAGCCCGATGCGCTTCGCCTGGGACTTCGGACGCTACGCGCAGCGCGAGCGGCTCGGGGCCGTGGCGCGCTCGGTGATGCCGCCGCTGCTGGGCTGGCTGCGGCGCTGGGACGTGGAGACCGCGCGGCGCGTCGACGCGTTCGTCGCCAACTCGACGGCCGTGGCACGCCGCATCCGCGACTACTGGGGACGGGACTCGACCGTCATCTACCCGCCGGTCGACACCGACGGTGCCCGGCCGGTACCGACCGGCGAGGTCGGAGACTACTACCTGCTCGTCTCGCGCCTGGTGCCCTACAAGCGCTTCGACGTGGCCATCCGGGCCTTCAACGCGCTCGGGCTGCCTCTCAAAATCATCGGCAGCGGCCGCGCGCGACCCGACCTGGAGGCCCTGGCCGGGCCGACCGTGGAGTTCCTCGGAGCCGTGACCGACGATGAGAAGTACCGGCTCTTCGCGCGCTGCCGCGGGGCCGTCTTCCCTGCCGAGGACGACTTCGGCATCGCCCAGGTGGAGGTTCAGGCGTCGGGACGTCCCGCCATCGCACTCGCCGCCGGCGGCGCGCTCGACACTGTCGAGGATGGCGTCACCGGCGTGCTCTTTGAGTCGCAGACGCCGGAGGGGATCGTCGCCGCGGTGCGTCGCTTCGAGGGACTTACCTTCTCTCCGGCCGAGATCGCGCGACGCGCCGAGCACTTCGGGCGTGGCCGCTTCGAGCGGGAGATCCGCGCGTTCGTGACCGACCGGCTCGCCGAGCACCGCGAGGCGTCCGCTGGTCGACAGCTGGAGGCAACCGCCACGTGGAACTGAAGGACTACCTGATCGTCCTGGTGCGACGCTGGTACGTCGTGGTGCTCGTCCCCGTTCTGGTGCTGGGCGGAGTCCTCTACCAGGCGGCGCACAGCCATCCGAGCTACACGGCCAGCACGCGCCTGTCGGTGGTGCGGCAGCCGGAACCGGATCCGACCACCGCGCCCTACTTCCGCTACGACGACTATTACACCTACCTGGCGAGCGAGTACCTGCTCGATGATCTCGTGGAGGTGATCCGCGGCAACGTGTTCGCCGGCGACGTCGCCAGGACGATTGCCGCCACCAACAACCTGCAGGTCTCCCCGGGCGAGATCCAGGGGGACATCACCGGGAATCGGATCAATCGCATCCTCACGGTCAGCGTGACGTCGACCGACCCGAGCCGTGCCGTGTTGATCGCGCGGGCGGCCGGCAAGACCCTGGAGCAGAAGGCGGGCTCCTACTTCGGCTACAGCGGTCCGACCCAGGGGGCGGTCGTCACCACCGTCCAGACCGCCGACGGCGCCGCGCCGAATACCCACCGCACGCAGCTGCTTGAGGCCCTTCAGGTGGCGGTCGGCGTGTTCGCCGGAGTCCTG
Organism: Thermomicrobiaceae bacterium; assembly: GCA_035532355.1. Classification (GTDB taxonomy): domain Bacteria; phylum Chloroflexota; class Chloroflexia; order Thermomicrobiales; family Thermomicrobiaceae; genus DASSZN01. The sequence continues at coordinate 9,031 of DATKRJ010000359.1, forward strand.
ATCGCCTACTTCATCGAGTACCTCGACGATCGCCTGCGCTCTCCCGACACCGTGACCGCCGCGCTCGGGCTGCCCGTGATCGGCGCCATCCCCAGTGGGAAGGGCCGCTAGGTGCGCCCAGAGGAATACGTGCTGATCGTGCTGCGGCGCTGGTGGCTGGTGGTGCTGGCGGCCCTGGCCGCGGCCGCCGTCGGCTACGGCGTGACCGCCACCCAGCCGCGCACCTATCAGGCCGGCACGAACCTGATGGCCATCGCCCAGCCGCCGGACTACTGGCTGGACCTCTACGCCAAGAATCGGCTGGCGTCCTACACCGACCTGATCAACAACTGGGACTTCGTGGCGGCCGCCCTGCAGCAGGCCCACCTCAACGTGACGCCGGGCGAGGTCATGGGTGGCCTCTCGGTGGGCCACAACCCGGACAGCAACACGGTGCAGATCGCCCTCACCGATACGGACCCGGCGCGGGCAGCGTCCGTCGTCAACGCGCTGGCCGATGCGTTCGTGGCGCGGTCGGTCAACGACAACCGCCAGATCGCCGCCGACTTCCCGGCCAACTCCAGCGGGCAGCGCCAGGGAACGGTTCAGATCCTCAAGCTGGGAACCGCAAGCGCTCCCACGACCCCAATCGGTCCGCGGGTCAAGCTCAACACCGTCGCCGCGGCCCTGCTCGGCGGCGTCTTCGGCGTGCTGCTCGCCTTCGGAGCCGAGTACCTCGACGACACGCTGCGCACCGAGCAGGACATTGACCGCTACCTGGCGCTACCCACCGTCATCGCGATCCCGCGCCGGTCAACCGGGCGCTGAGCGCCGCAGACCGAGGAGGACAGTGCGTGAGTCAGACTCAGGACCGGGCCCCCATCCAGACGTGGGTCGCCGTCCCCGGCCTTACCGTGGTTTCCGATCCAACCTCGCCGGTTGCCGAGGCCTACCGGACATTGCGGTCGTCGATCAAGTTCGCCGACGTCAAGCCGCCGGTCCACTCGATCGCCATCGCGGATAGCGGCACCGGGGGCCAGCACGCCGCGGTGGCCGCCAATCTGGCGGCGGCGCTCGCGCTGGGCGGCGACACCGTTGCCCTGGTCGACGCCGTGTTGCGCCGCCCGGAACTGCACCAGTACCTTGGCCTGCCGAACGAGACTGGACTGTCCGAGTGGCTCGCGCGCGGCGACGTCGGGCAACCGCTGCCCCTGGTCGATACCCAGGTCTCCGGTCTGCGGTTCCTACCGGCCGGCCACGCACCGTCGGAGACGGTCGGGATCAGCCCGGTCGACCTCCTGGGTGGCGACGCCTGCGCGGCGCTGCTCACCGGGCTGCGCGACGAGGTGTCGTACGTGGTGGTCGACACGTCGCCGCTGCCGGAGTACGGTGACGCGCTGGCGCTGGCGCCGCGGGTGGACGCTGTGATCCTGCTCGTCCGCTCCGGGCATACCAAGCGGGCAGAGGCGCAGCGCGCAAAGGAGGCGCTCGACAGGGTCGGCGCGCGCGTCCTGGGGGCGGTCCTGACCGACACCGGACGTGGGATTTTTCGCTAGAGACAGCGGTGCGGTCGTGTCGGGGCCGCCGGCATGGCCGCGACGACCGCTCATTCCGTCGCGTCGCCGCGAACCCCAACCGCGACTGGTCCCAGCCATGACGCGCCCCAGCGCGTCAGCGGGTGGTGACCGCCGCCACACCGTGGGGAGTCAACGCGCCGGCTATCACCGCCTGCTGGTGCACCTCTTCCCGTGTCGCCGCCACACCGACCAGAACCACGATGACCGGATCCTTGTAGTAACTCGTCCGATCCGTTGCCGGCTCGACCGTCTTCAGGGACTCCGTCGCGGCCAGCCAGTCGACGATCGAGCCGAAGAGGATCCGGTGGGCCAGGGCGACGGCCCACGGCGTCGAGTTCGCCGCGACGTCGAGATGGTCATGCCCGGACGGTATTTCGGGGGATAGCGTACCGGGCCGTCGCCGGCGTCGAGTCGCGCGGCAACGGCGATGCTCACCCTGCCGGGTGGTTGGCGGGGTCCGTTTTTCCGGCTCGGACAACGAGGCCGAGTGCGGCCAGGCGGCCAAGAATCTCGTCGACCTCCTCGGACGACGAACCGATCCGTGCGGCGATGTCCGCCGGGGTGAAGGCCCCGTTCACGATCGCCAGCAGCGTCTCGTGCTCCACCGACTCGAGACCCTCCAGCACGCCCTCACGGAATGGAACGTCCGCTAGCGACACCGCTTCCTGACGGCCGTTGGTCGCCAGCCACTCGTCGGCCCGCCGGATGGCATCCAGCACGATCGGCTCGATGGGGATCTCGTCGACGAGCGGTTCCTCGACGTACGACTCCTGTGGAGTGTAGACGAAGCTGCCGCCGGGCTGGATCAGGATGCGGAACAGCGACGCCTCCAGCTGTGCGGCGACCGCCCGCGTGATCTGCCGAGAGTTGACGAACCCCAGTTCCACGAGTACGTCACCGATGCGCGTGCGGTCGAGCTCCACCGCCTGCAGCGCCAGCGCCTGCTCCATCTGGTCTTCCGTCACGTACCCCTGGTCGACGAGCAGCCGCCCGATGCGCAGATTGGCGTCGGTGGTCGTCACGGAGGCGACGTGTCCCCGGTCGAAGACCAGGGTGATCTCGTCGCCGGGAATGCTCAGCGTGAGGCGCCCCGAGCTCCCGTGGCTCGAGAGCACGTAGAGAATATCCGCCAGCGGCAGGTCCACCAGGTCGCCGTAGAAGCCCATCTCAGCCGGCTACGGGACTGTACTTCGCGATCGTGTCGACGGTGGCTGTCGAGCCCACCATCTGCAGCGTCTCGGTCACCAGTTGCTCCAGCTCTCCGACCTCCAATGTCGTCGTAGCCGTCACCACGGCACGGGTCTCATCCACGGTGACATCCGTGACTCGAACCGCGATACAGAACGGGATCTTCAGCAGTTCGTCGCGAAACGCCACGACCTCTGTCAGCCGGCGGACACCTCGCAGGACGACCACCCAGCGCGACAGGCGTTCGGGCTCCGCCGGCGCGGCGATCAGCGGAAGCCCGGCGTCGTCGATGTTTCGAGACAAGCCGGCCAGCAGATCATTGAGCGCCTCGTATTCACGCCGCACCTCAATATCCGCGTCCGCGAGCCCGTTACCGGACTCGCGACGCTGCGGCTGGTCGTCAGTCAAGGTCCCTCCCTTGCGCCCGGCGTCAGTGCCGGCGCCCACGTTCAACGTGGTCTCCCCACGAATCACACTAGCGGCCTATCACTTCGAGCGTCAAGGCGGCGGAAGTCCTAACGCTTCGCGCTCCGTCTGTACTGCCGTGCCGCGGAGTCGGCGCGCACGTGTCGTCCGCGGCGCGCCCCGTCCGACCTGCCGTGCTGGACGTACCGTCCCTCGGTGCTACACTGGCCGTGGCTGCCGGTCTTGCCGGGATGCGCGACCCCGACACCGGTCCGGCCGATGCGGGAGGAGCCAGCCGTGCTCGCCACGGTCCTGACCTGTGCGGTGCTCGGGCTCGACGGGGTACTGGTGGAGGTCGAGGTCGACAACGGCACCGGCATACCGGGCATGACCATCGTCGGGCTGCCCGACACCGCGGTGCAGGAGTCCCGCGAGCGGGTACGCGCCGCGATTCGCAACTCCGGCGCCCGCTTCCCGCTCGGGCGCATCACCGTCAATCTCGCTCCGGCCGACATTCGCAAGGAGGGCCCCGCCTACGATCTGCCGATCGCCCTGGGCATCCTGCTCGCGTCAGGCCAGGTCATCGCCGATGTCGCCGACGCGATGGTCATCGGTGAGCTGTCGCTCGACGGCGGCCTGCGCCACGCGACCGGGGTCTTGCCGATGGTCGGACTGGCGCGCGAGCGGGGCCTGCGGCGCGCCTTCGTTCCGGCCGTCGATGCCCCCGAGGCGGCCCTGATCGAGGACATCGACGTTTTCCCCGTCGCCAGCCTGTCCGACCTCGTCCGGCACCTGACCGGCGAGGCATCCATTCTGCCCTACTGCTGCCCGGTCGACCCCGACGTCGACGACGTGCCCGACGCGGTGATTGACCTGCAGCACATCCGCGGCCAGGAGCACGTCAAGCGCGGGCTGGAGGTCGCCGCGGCCGGCGGCCACAATCTGCTGATGTCCGGGCCTCCTGGCGCCGGCAAGACGCTGATCGCCCGCGCCATGCCCGGCGTCCTCCCGGCGCTGGGGCGGGACGAGGCGCTCGAGGTCTCGAAGATCTACTCGGTAACGGGTCTTCTGCCCTCCGACCGTCCACTGCTGCGCCACCGGCCGTTCCGCGCGCCGCACCACACCATCAGCTACGCGGGGCTGGTCGGCGGCGGGACCTGGCCGCGCCCCGGCGAGATCACCCTCGCCCATCGCGGCGTCCTCTTCCTGGACGAGCTGCCGGAGTTCAGCCAGCGCGTGCTCGAGGTGCTGCGCCAGCCGCTCGAGGACCGTATCGTCACGATCTCCCGTGCCACGGGTGCCGTGACGTTCCCGGCCAGTTTCATTCTG
>DATKRJ010000360.1:0-25802 GCA_035532355.1 Thermomicrobiaceae bacterium
CAACGTCGATGGCCGTATGACGAGCGGAGGGATGCCCGATGACTCGCGTGGTCGCGCTGATCGCCCTGCTGGTCCTGGCCGGCGCCGTGCTAGCCGCGCCGGCCGCCGCCGCCCCGAAGATCCTCGACAACACCGACCTGGTAGCGGTGACGGTGCCCGGTCAGGTGGTGCGCGGCATCCCGGGTGGCGGCTTCCCCTGGGTCATCGACGAGGGAAGCAAGGCCAGGGTCGATGACGAGGGCGAGGTGAAGGTCGTGGTCCACGGGCTGCTGTTCGCGCCGGGGACACCGTTCGCCGGGACGACGGGACCGGTACACGCGGTCTTCGCCAGCGTCGTCTGCGCCGACGGCTCCGTCGCGAGCACGGCGACGGTGCCGCTCAGCAGCGACGGCGACGCCCTCATCCGCGACACGGTGATGCTGCCGGCAGGGTGCGCGGACCCGATCCTGCTGGTGCGCGCCCCGAGCGGCGCCTGGCTGGCGGAGGCGGGCCTGTAGGGTCACGGAATCCCGGGTGAGCGTCTGGGGGCTCGCCGGGCGCGGCGCTGCTCCGGGACGGCGGAGCGGGTCGGACGCCGAGGCGATCGGTGGTCGGGACGAGGCTAAGACCGGGGAGCCGGGGTCAGGGTCGACGGCGCTCGGCCTCGCAGCGGTCGCAGTGCTCGAAGCCGAGCGCCGTCACCGCGAAGAGCCGCGCGCCGCTCCGGGTGCGGGTCAGGGCGAGGTAGGCGCGCTCCGCCAGCAGCTGCAGGTCGCGCAGGTCATCGACCGCGATCGGCCGGGACCCGGGATGGTAGATCAAGCCGCCGGCCAGCCCGACCCGGACGGCGACGAACGAGTCGTCGGGGTCCGCGGCCGCGCGGGCCGAGCCCACGATCCGCTTCAGCAGCGCTTCCTGTCTGACGTCCAGGCCCGGCAGCATCGTGTCCATCGTAGCAACTGCTCCCATGAGCGGTCCGCGCGGGGCGGCGCCGGCCGCAGGCTGCGATGCGGGTCGGTCGGGAGGTCCCCGCTCCAACCGACTGAGGCCGGCCACCCCGTGCGCGACCTCGCTGCCAGTTAGGATAGGCGGACACGCCTCTCAGAGGTCTGTCAACCATTCGGTCGAGTATGTCAAAGTCGTATCAACCTCGGGCTCGAGGCGACCGGCGGGCAGGCGGGCATGGCGCCCGAGCGGGGAGGAAGCGCGGGCGGGGCAGAGGCGCTGATGCCCCGCGGGGAAGGGGGATGACGCGGCCAGCGCCACGCGTCGGAGCGCGGCGGGCGAGGGATTAATCGCCGAGCCGGTCGCCCGCCACCAATCGGGAGAGGGCCAGCACGGTCGCGGCGGCGGCGACGAGCAGCACCGACAGCGCCAGGGCCGAGCCGAGGTCGCTCTCGAGCGCGGTCATGACCGCCAGCGGCATGGTCTGGGTACGGCCGGGGAAGTTGCCGGCGAACATGAGGGTAGCGCCGAACTCGGAGAGGGCCCGGGCCCAGCAGAGGACGAGCCCGGAGCCGATGCCGGGCAGTGCCAGCGGCAGGGTGACGTGCCGGGCGGTCTGCCAGGCGTCCGCCCCGTCGAGCGCCGCGGCGTCCTCGATCTCGGGCGGCACGCCCCGGAAGCCGACCTTGGCGCCGCGGACGTAGAAGGGCGTGGCGACGAAGACCTGGGCGAGGACCACCGCGGCGGTGGTGAAGGGGATCTCGATGCCCAGCAGGCCGAGCGTGCCGCCGAGCAGGCCCTGCCGGCCGAAGGCCATCAAGAGCGCCACCCCGGCGACGACCGGCGGGAGCACGAGCGGGAGATCGACCAGCGTCTCGATCAGCCGCTTAGCCCGGAAGCGGCGGCGGGCCAGCAGGTAGGCGAGCGGCGTCCCGCCGAGCACCGCCAGCAACATGGAGATGGTCGTCGTCAGCGCGCTGAGCCGGAGGGCCTGCAGGACGAGCGGGCCGCGCAGGGTATGGAGGAAGCCCGGCGTCCCGACCGCGCGCCAGACGAGCGCCACCACCGGCACCGCCAGGAACAGGACCAGCAGCAGCCCCGGCACGACGAGGAGCAACGGGCGGCCACGCCAGCGGCGTTGCCCGGCGACGGCCCTCAGCCTCCCGCCGAGCGCGCGGGGGGCATGCGGCGCGGCCGACTCACCCACGCGGCGCTCCGGTCGGCGCGACCGGGATGAACCCGTAGTGCTCGAGGGTCGCCTGCCCGGTGGGGGACAGGACGTAGTCGATGAAGGCCTGAGCGGCAGTCGGGTTGGCGCTCCCCTCGACGACGGCGATCGGGTAGCGCGCCACCACGTTGTACGGGTCGGGGATGGCGATGACCGTCACCTGGGGGCGCACGGCGACGGTGACGTCCGACGAGTAGACGATGCCGGCGTCGGCCTCGCCAAGCTGGACCTTGGCGACGACCTGCTTGACGTCCGTCTCGTCCGAGACGACGTTGGCGAGCGCCTGCTGGGTGAAGCCGGCGCCGAAGCTCGGATCACCGCCCATCTTCGTCAACGACTGGCGCGCGTAGTTGCCGACCGGGACGTTGGCGGCCGCCAGCACGAGCTTGACGCCGGAGCGGCCCAGGTCCGGGAGCGTCGTGATCCCGGCCGGGTTACGCCTGGGGACGATCACGACGAGCCGGTTCGAGACGAAGATCTTCGGCGTGCTCGCGATCGTGCCGTCCTGCTGGGCGCCCTGCATGTTGGGCTCGTCGGCGGAGGCGAACAGGTCGGCGCGGGCACCCTGAGCGAGCTGCGTGCGCAGCGTCGGCGAGCCGGCGTAGCTGAAGCGCACCCGGGCACCGGCCGGGGTGGTGGCGAAGCTCTGGCCGAGGTCGTTGAAAGCGTCGGTCAGCGAGGCGGCCGCGAAGACCGTCAACTGGGCCGTCGCGACCGGCGAGGAGCCGGCGGCCGGCGTCGAGACCTCGGCCGACCCGGGCGCGCCGCAGGCGACCAGCAGCGCGGCCACGAGCAGACCCGGCAGCCCGAGCAGGTACCGAAGCGGGCGACGCCCGGCGAATCCGACCATTTTCCCCCGAATGCTCACGAACCGGTTCCTGCCCTCTCCTGAATCCCGGGTTGCCGGGCTCGTCGACACTGCCAACCGCTCCGCGAGATGGGGCGGCGCGCATGGGATCGCGCCCCGCGGACGCGGCTGCCGGCCGCAGCGCGTGCGGGGTGGACACCCCTACGGAGGGGTGATCGAGGCCACCAGACTGCCCGCCCGCGCGCTGTCGTAGCCGCCGAGCGTCTCCACCTCGCTCCGGTAGGCGAGACCGGCCGCGACCTCCAGCAGCGCCTGGACGGCGGGAGACTCGAGATGCTCGGCGGGGATCACCAGGTCGTAGCGTTCCTGCTGGAGCGGCACGAAGTCCAGCTCCAGCGCGATCGCCGCCGCCATAATCCCCGGTCCGACGTCGGCCGCGCCGCTCGCGACCGCCTCGGCCACCGCCAGGTGGGTGGCGAGCTCCCGCGCGTAGCCGCGGATCGCGCCCGGACCGATCCCGGCCGCCCGGAGCGCCTCGTCGAGCATGGCCCGGCTGCCGGAGCCCGGCTCCCGGTTGACCAGCGTCACGTCGGGTCGTGCGAGGTCGGCCGGAACGTGGATGCCGCGCGGGTTGCCCGGCGCGACGATCAGCCCCTGCTGCCACTCGGTCAGCGTGACGACGTGAACGTGCCGGCCGGCCAGCTCGCGCCGGACGTAGGGGAGGTTGAACTCGCGCGTCTCGGGGTCGCGCAGGTGGGTACCGGCCGCGTGGGCCTCGCCCCGCGCCAGCGCCCGCAGGGCGACCAGGCTGCCGGCCTGGGCCCAGAGGAGGCGGTAGGCCGGGTAGCGCCGCGCCAGGTGGGCGCCGAGGAGCGCCAGGGCCGGATCGCAGCCCAGCACCACCACGGTGCCCTCGACCACACGCCGATCGACCAGCAGCTCCACGGTCGCCGGGGATCCATCGACGGGCACGGCGAGGACCCGCCCGTCGGCCGCGGCCAGGGTCGAAGCGGCGCCGGTCAGCGGGCGCGCCAGCAGCCGGTCTCCCACGCGCGCCAGCAGGACGCGGGGCCCGCGGGTGGCGCGGAGCACGCGCGAGCGGGCAGCGGTGCCGGTGCCGGGCGATGCCCCCACGAGTTCGGCCTGCAGTCGCGCCGGAGCGGGCGAGAGCCCAAAGAGGTCCTCCACCGCGCAGCCGAGCGCCGCGGCGAGGCGCAGGGCCACCGCCGTGTTGGGCACGTAGTGGCCCGACTCGATGCCGCTGACCGACTGGCGCGTCAGGCCGGCCCGCTCCGCCAGCGTCTGCTGGCTCAGGCCGGCGGCACTCCGGTGGGCGCGGACCCGGCTCTCGACGGCCTCGATCGGCACGCGGCGACCCATGCGACGCTCCTCCAACCCACCCACTGTACGGGATTCCCGACATCAGGTCAAGAATCCACGCACTCCAGGTCGGTTGGGGACGCACACGCCCGCCGGGTCAGGTCGCCGGGACCTCCAGCAGCCCGAAGAGATCTGAGACCGCGACCGCCCGTCCCCCGCGCAGGTAGACCCGGGGCACGCGCGCCGAGATGGCGGTGACGACCTCGTAGTTGATGGTACCCCCGAGCCGGGCCGCGTCCTCGGCGCTCATGGCGGGCGCGGTGCCCAGCATGACCGCCACGTCGCCCTCGGCCACCGCCGGGGCGGACTCCACCTCGACGACCGTCTGATCCATACAGACCCGGCCGCGGATGGGGCAGGCCGACCCGGAGACCGCGGCCCACCCCTGATTGGAGAGCCGGCGCGACAGCCCGTCGCCGTAGCCGATCGGCAGCGTGGCGCAGCGCAGCGGCCGGTCGGCGGTGAAGGTCAGGCCATAGGAGACCCCCTCGCCCGCCGGCAGGGTGAAGACCCGGGCGACGCGAGTCAGGAGCGTCATCACCGGCCGGAACGCCGCCGGAGCCGGGATGTGCGCCGAGGGGCTGAGACCGTAGAGCAGCAGGCCGGCGCGGACGAGCGGTCGGCCCGGAAGGTCGCCGGCCGGCTCGACCACGCCACGCAGGGCCGCGGCGCTGTTGGCCAGGTGCACCAGCGGGGGCGCGAGGCCGGCGGCTGCCAGCGCGCGGCGGACGCCGGCGAAGCGGCGTGCCTGCTCGTGGAGGAAGGCGCCGTCGGCCTCGTCGGCGGTGGCGAAGTGGGTGAAGAGGCCCTCCAGCCGGAGCCGCGCGTCGCCCGACACGGCCCGCGCCAGCGCGACCGCCTCGGTGGGCTCGACGCCGTAGCGGTGCATCCCGGTGTCGACCTTGATGTGTACATCCAGCGCCGGATCGTCCGAGCCAAGGCCGGCGTGGAGTGCTCGCGCTCCGGCCACCGACCCGACGGTGACCGCGACGCCGCCACGGGCGGCCCGTGACGCCAGCGCCGGGTTGGCCGGACCGAGCGCCAGCACCGGCGCGGTGAACCCGGCGGCCCGCAGCAGCAGCCCCTCGTCGATGCGGGCGACCGCCAGGCGGCCGGCCCCGGCCGCCAGCGCCTGGCGGGCACAGGGGACCAGGCCGTGTCCATAGGCGTTCGCCTTGACGACCGCCATCAGTTCGACGCCGTCCGGCAGCCGCGCCAGCAGGGCGCCCACGTTGCTCGACAGGGCGTCGAGATCGATCTGCGCGTGCGTCCCGGCCCGTGCCGCGTCGACTCGCCCGGCGAAGTGGCCCTCCACGGTACACCCTCCTCACGCGCTCGACGCGCCCACCACCGGCGTCGAGGGATACACCATGCCACGCGTCCGCGCCAGCGGCCACTCGAGCACCATTGCGTACGTACGCGGACTAACGTCAGGCGAGAGGGAGCACGGTGTGTGACGGCCAGTCTTGTACGTACACCAGCGTCTATGTACGTACACTGATGGCGCTGATCGGCGCGATCGTCTGCCCGACGACGCTCTGGGCGCGATGAATCGCGCCCCTGCCCGCGACGCGGCGAGCCTATGAGGTCGAGGCCACGGCCCATGGCTCTAGGCGAGTCATGGCCGTCGGCCCGCCGGCTCCGCCCGCCGCCGGATGGCAGTCACCGCCCGAGCGGGCGCGCCCTTGAAAGCGGGGCAGGAAATGAATAGAATTCGGCATCCCGGTGACAGTCGTCGCGTGGACACCGCTGTGACAGGGATGGCGAGTACGGCGTTCCGCATGGCCGAGCAGCCGGCCCCCGTCGGAGAGACCGGCAGGGTACGTGGAGGACCAAGATGTTCGAGGGGCTGTTACAACCGACGCATCTGATCATCATTTTGGTGATCGTACTGATCATCTTCGGCCCGGGGAAGCTGCCCGAACTCGGGTCGGCGCTGGGGCGCGGCATCAAGGAGTTCCGGGGCGGCATCAAGGATGCCACCGAGGGCTTCGATGATATGACGACCACGACCGGCGCGCCGAGCGCTCCGGTGGTGACGGCCCCCACGGTCGCGACGCCGATCCCGTCGACGGGTATGGCAGCCACCGGCATGCCGAACACCATGTCGACCGCGAGTCCGATGACCGCGACGGTCCCGCAGAGCAGCAACCTGCTGCTGCCGAGCGTGTGCGTCAAGTGCGGCACGTCGCTGGGCGCGGGCGTCCGCTTCTGCCCGAGCTGCGGCAACAAGATCGACGCGACGGCCTGAGGGAGACCCCTTCGAAGCTCGGCCATGTGACACTTGAGCGTACCCGAGGCCTCGATCGTCCCAGCCGCGGCGCTGGGGCGTCCCGGGGCCTCGCCGTGTGCGGGGATGCCCGGCGACACGCATGGGTGCGATCCGCCTAGGCTTGAGCCGCCCTGCCTTGGCGGACCCGAACCCGCCCCCAGGCGTCGTGGCGTCATGTGGCACCCGCGGCGCCGCGTGATCCGCCGCGACAGTGCGGTGTCGGCGGACAACGCGACGGGCGCCGGCCAGGTGGCCGGCGCCCGTTTAGCAGTTCTGGATTCAGCGACGAGCGACCCTATGGGGTCCGGTCGCGGTCGACATCGTCGCGGCGATCGAGGTCGTGCTGTGCCTCGCCGACCTTCTGGCGGGCCTTGCCCTTCAGCTCGTCGGCATGGCCGCTCAGCTCGGTCGAGGTGTCGTCGGTGGCGCTGCCCCAGGCCTGTTTGGCCTTCCCCTTGACTTCCTCGGCCTTGCCCTTCACCCGGTTCGTGGTGCCGTCATCAGTCATCGTTGCGCTCCCTCGTGCGTTCAGCCTCCGCCGCGTCGCGCGCCGGGCGGACTCGAACAACCGTGTTGGGAGGTAGCCCTCCCGTGACAGGGAGGGCGCAAGCGACATGCCAGCGGCGCCGGTGGACAGGCACGGCGTCTGGAGCGGGACGACGACCGGCTCAGTGCTGCTGCGCGTAGAGCTGGCGGGTGAGCATGGCCTGGCCGATGTGCTCGCGGTTGTGCTCGACGGCGTGCAGCAGCCACCAGATGCCGGGGAAGCGCCGGTTCAGCCGGTCGTTGGCCGGCTGGCGAATCTCGGACAGGTCGTCGGCGCTGATCGCGTCCAGCAGCGCCGCCGTGCGCGTGCCGACCTCGTCGACGCGCCGGGCCAGCGCCGCCGCGTCGGAGCCCTGGACGCGGAACTCGGCGTCGCGGTCGCGGCTGAGCGTGCGGCCGACGACGGTCGAGAGGAGCGACTCCTCGGCGCCCAGCGAGTGGGTCAGCAGCACGGTGATCGAGTTCGTCTCCGGGCCCGGGGTCCAGTTGAGCGCCTCCGGGGTAAGGCCGTCGAGGACCTCGTGCCAGGACGCGTGGTGCTCGGCCAGGACCTGCTTCATCCCGTCCCGCACGCTCTGCAAGGCATCCGCCATCTGCTACCTCCCTCGTCTTTCGATCCCCGGCGAACGGTACGCACCCGTCCGGCTAGCGCTGGTCCGGCTGGCCCGCGCGCAGCGCCTGGTAGCTCGCGTAGCGCTCCAGGTCGATCGCTCCCGCCTCGAGGGCGGCCAGCACGGCGCAGCCGGGTTCGTCCAGGTGCTCACAGTCGGCATAGTAGCACTCCCCGAGGTGACGCCGGAATTCCGGGAAGAAGTGGTCGAGGCGGCTGAAGTCGACGCCCCAGAAGCTCAACTGGCGGATCCCGGGCGTGTCAGCGATGTAGGTGTCGGCGTCGAGCCGGATCAGGTACGTGCCGGTGGTGGTGTGGCGGCCCTTACCGGTGACCGTGCTGATCTCACCGACCCGCTCGCCGGCGTGCTCGGGCCGCAGGGCATTGATCAGGCTGGACTTGCCGACACCGGAGGGGCCGGAGAGGGCGGAGATCTTGCCCGCCAGAAGGCCGCGCAGCTCCGGCAAACCGACGCCGGCCCGGGCACTGGTCTCGACCACCGGGTAGCCGGCCGCGCGATAGGGGTCAAAGACGCGGCGGAGCGCGCCGCTCGGGTCAAGGTCGATCTTGTTGACGCAGACGGCGGCGGACAACCCGTGCGCCTCAGCGATGATGAGGAAGCGGTCGAGCATGCGCAGGTGGGGCACCGGCTCGGCCACCGCGAAGACGGCCACCATCTGGTCCGGGTTGGCCAGGATGACCTGCTCGACGTCCTGGGTGCCGCGAGCCAGCCGCGACAGGGAGCGCCGCCGCGGGGCGACCGCCTCGATCACGCCCTGGTTGGGCCCGGTGACGGTCAGGTCGACGCGATCGCCGACGGCCACGGGGTCGGTCTTGCGACGGATGCGCTTGAGGACGCCGCGCAGGGTACAGCGCACCAGGCCGGACGGCGTCTGGACGTCGTAGTACTGACCGTGACCTCGAATCACGACGTTGGAGGGCCAATCCAAGCGCGCTTCACCTCAAGCGAGACGACGACGACCGGGGCCGGCCGCGGCGGCCGTGATCCAGCGGCCGTCGGCGTACTTCGCGCTTCCGGGGCTTCCGGAAGTGGGTCCGGAACCATCCCCGGCTGATTCCGGGGCTTCCGGGGCTCGTCACCCATGCGTGGGATGGTCGCGCAGCCGGCGCCGGCAGGCAAGGCCTCGTTCCCTCCGCGGCATCCGTCTTGATACGTAGCAGCGCCGGCCTATGCTGAGTCGTCGTGCACTCGAGAAAGGAGTCGCCCATGCTCGGCTCGATCCTCTGGGCCATCATCGTGATTCTGGTCATCCTCTGGCTGATCGGCTTCCTGGTGCACGTGGGGGGCTCGCTGATCCACCTGCTGCTGGTGATCGCGGTGATCGTGCTGGTCTATCAACTCCTCGTCGGGCGCCGGTCCGTCTAACCGCGTCAGCGGCAGGTCATGGTCGTGCCGCGACGGGCACCAGGGTGGTGGGAGCAAGCCTACAAGCTGACCGTGCACGCCGTGCTGGACGCCTTGGTTGCGGCCTAGTGCGCGCACCGATGGCTGGCGTTCAGCCGCCGGTCGTCATAGATTGGCGTTAGCGGCTGACCGAGGCGCGGCGCGGGCTTCCAGGCTGTGTCCGCCGGATACCGACCACGGAAGGAGCGAGGACCAGTGCCAGGCATGATCGTCGCGGTTACGATTGCCCCGCACACGGGCGCCCGACTGGCCGAAGTCGGGTTCTTGCTCGTGCTGATCGCTGGGATCTGGCTGGTCGCCGCGGAGATTCCGGCGCTCAAGCTGGGCAGCGCGCGGACGGTGGTCGCCGGGATCACGCTCGCGCTCGCCGGCCTGCTGCTCGTCATTGCCACACACTGGGGCCACTTCGGCTAGGGCCTGGGCGCTCGATCGGCGGTAGAACCCGCAGCGGGCGTCCGGGGTGTCCGCCAGGGGATACTCGGCCACGACATGACTCTGTTGGGCAACCCCGGTTGAGGGACGTCAGGTGCCGCTGCTGCGGCTCCCCTCGGATACCGGCGGTGACCCGCAGGGCGTGACTCCCTCCAGCGATTAGGGCATAGCGTCCAATCTCTGGCGATCCAGCGCTGCCCGTAGCTGGGTGAGCAGCTCGGTGCCCATGCGGCGCCCGTTCGGGAGCTGGTCATCGCGATCCCAACGCCAGGCTGCGACCATCGCCAGCACTAAGATCCGGCACGCGCACAGTAGCTCTTGATCAACATCTGGGTAGTGTGTGCTCACCGCTTCCGGCACATCGGCGACGTCAAACTCGACCGGCCCACGGCAACACGTCTCCAGGTCTGCGAACAGCAACCCGGACTTCGTCCTGAGTACATTGCCCGGGTGTGGCTCGCCGTGGAGCAGTTGCTCGGCGGCGCCGCGTTGACTGATCGCCCACGTCACCTCTCGCAGCGTAGTGCTCAGCAGCTCGCGGTCCGCATCCCGAAGATCCGGGGTTTGGGCACGGTTATCGACCAGCCGCTGCGCCTCCGCGACGCGATCCGTGAAGTGGGGCGCCATGCAATCGACTTGCCGCATACCCGCGTGCAGCCGCTCAAGCGCCTGCGCATACGCGGCTGGCGCGACGTCACCGTGGGACACCGGCTCGTAGTAGGTCCACAAGGTGATGGCGAAGCCGTCACGCACGTAGACGCGCGGCGCCACCCGCGGATCGAGCGACGCGACGGGGCTCGTGGTTGCAGCGAGCCGACGAGCGACCTCAACTTCGAACGCGGCGCCTGCCTGGTGCTCCATGAGCGCGACCCGCGCGAGAACGTCACACGGCCGCAGGCGGAGCGCGAGCCGGTTCGAGTCATGGAGCACGACGGCGTCATCGACCCGCAGACCAAGCGCTGAGGCCGTCGCCACCGCCGCTCCCACCGCGGGCTGAATGTGTGACGGGTGCATGGGCGTACCATCCCTCGTTCATTGGCGCCGGACCCGGTTGAGCTGGACGGCCGAAAACGTGCCCGGCAGCTTGGTATCCACGGCCAGGGACTTGCCCGCGGGACACGAGGCGCAGCCGCGTCGTCACGACCGCTACCAACGTGATCGTGTAATCGGCCAGCACGAGCGCGTCGTATCCGAGCGCCGCCACCTTCTCGGTCTGCCCGTCCTCGCCCGATTCGCCTGACGCAGCTGAACGCCGAAGCGGAAGAAATGCCGCGGTAGAGGCCACACCGTCGTCACTCAGCTCCCAGCCCCGGCATGACGCTGCTGGGTAGCCCCGCGTGAAAGGACGTCAGGCGCCGCCAGCGGCCGCCGACAGGGGAGGGGCCAGGCGCGCAAACCGTCCGGCGGGCCGTGATTGCTCCACTTCCGGCGGTCGGCCGAACCAGGTTCATGGCGACGGCGGTGACCAGCAGTTGGAGCTGCGTCCGCGCCAATCCCCGGTACCGACTGCGGTGACGGCCCCATCCGTCAGCGATTCGACGGGCGGTTATACCCGTCCGCTGACGAGGTGTGGCCGCGCGATGTCTGTTGTGATCGTGTTTCATCGTTGGATACGTGCCCTGATGCGCAGTCCACCTCGACCGGGCGATAGGCCGAAGCAGCTCGACACACCGCTACTGGGGCCTTCGCAAGCGATCCAGCCGCGTGCGGTACGCGGCGCCACGCCCACCACGCCATAGCTGGCGGCGTTTGTGTGACTTTACGTGACGTGGTCCGGCCCGCCGTGACCATCTGGGGGCAGGCCGTTCGCTTCGCCCAACACGGCAGGGTCAGGGTACGGTCGCGAGCTGGCAGTGGGCCAGGATCACGCCGGCTGGTTGCCGCAGCCGCTCGACCTGCTTGGCCGGCGCCTCAACGGTGACCGTCGTGCCCACCGCGACGTCCGCGGTGCTCGCGCCCAGGTCACACCAGACCGCCGCGGGCACCGCGGTGCGCAGCTGCAACTGCAGGTGCTGAGGCTGCCGTCGGACGGTGGCCACGCTACCCGTGAGCCGCAGCGTCGTCGGAGCCCCATCCGCATAGTCCGCGTAGAAGTGGTCGCCCTGCATGGCGATAGCGAGCTGATCCGGCGTGACCGTGACGGTGAGGGTCTGCGTCGCCGGCAGCGGCGGGGCGAGGACGACCGGGGCTTTGTGAAACGCCACGTACACGGCGGCGCCGGCAAGGGCAAGGAGGAGGAGGAAAGCCAGCGCGGCCAGGCCGAGCCGGACGGTGAGGTGGGTGCGGCCAATCGTGGTCGCCATCAAACGACCTCCTCAGGCGGCCTATCGGACAGGTACTGGATGGTACACGATCGGACATGCCGATCACAGCCGGCCGGTTCCGCTGGGGATGAGCCGCACCATGATCACCTCTGTTGGTGCCGGGCAGCCAGGCGGCCCGCGGACCGGGCGGCCGGTTCGAGCCGGGCGCGCGGTCAGGCAGGCAGCTCGGCGGGCAGCTGGTCGATGCGCCGCAGGGACGGGACGAGCGGCAGGCTCGCGGCGTGGACCAGGCTGGCCGCGGCGAACACGGCGAGCGTCGCCACCAGCCCCGACCGCGCCAGCAGGAGCCCGCCGAGGAGGGTACCGACGGGGAAGGTCGCCGACCCGAGCGCGTCGAAGGTGCCGAACACGCGCCCGCGCAGTCCCTCCGGCACGCGCCGCTGCAGCAGCGAGGTCGTGAGCGGGTTGATCGGCTCGAAGCACACCGCCTCGACCACGATCGCCCCCAGCAGGATGGGCAGCGGGGGCAGGGCGACCAGCACCCAGAACGCGATGGCCCGCGCGATGAAGCCGCCGAGCAGCGTCGCGCGCCGGGGCAGGCGCGGGCCGAGCAGCGCGTAGCCGAGCAGTCCCAGGAGCGACCCGGCGGCCAGCGCCGACTCCATCAAGCCGAGCTGCACGGCACTGCCGAACACCTGGCGTGCGTACACCGGCAGCACGATCGTGTAGAGCGGCTCGGAGACGAGGCT
This sequence comes from Thermomicrobiaceae bacterium, assembly GCA_035532355.1. Classification (GTDB taxonomy): domain Bacteria; phylum Chloroflexota; class Chloroflexia; order Thermomicrobiales; family Thermomicrobiaceae; genus DASSZN01. The sequence continues at coordinate 12,640 of DATKRJ010000360.1, forward strand.
GCCGATGGCGAAGGTGACGACCAGCCAGAGGAGCAGGCCGTCCCGCCGGACAAAGCGAAAGCCGTCCAGCACGTCGGCGAGGTAGGAGCTCGACTTCCCCGGCCTGACGACGGTGCGGGGCACCGCCAGCGCGACGATCGCCGCCGAGAGGAGAAAGCTGCCGCCGTCGAGCCAGAGGACGTTGCCGGCCCCGAGGAAGGCGATCAACACGCCGGCTACCGCCGGACCGACGAGGAGGGCGGCCCGCCCGACCGCCTGGGCAAGGCCGTTGGCGCGCTCCAGCGGTATGCCGGCGCGCTGGGCGAGGTCGGGCAGCAGGCTGTCCCGCGCGGTCATGCCGGGTGCCCCGAGCAGCGTGCCAATAAAGACCAACCCGAGCAACTGCCAGAAGGCGAGGCCAACGGTGTGGTGGAGCAGCGGGATAGCCGCGACGCAGAGCCCGCTGCCGACATCCGACAGGACGCTGCTCTGCTGGTAGCCGAGCCGATCGACGAGGACGCCGCCGAGGATCCCGGCGGCGAGGAACGGCAACGCCCCGGTCGCCAGCGTAAGGCCGGTCTTGGCGGCGCTGCCGGTGGTCTGGAGCACGAACCAGGGCAGGGCCACCAGGGTGAGCATGCTGCCCAGCCGCGAGATGGCGTTGGCGCTGAGGAGGGCGACGAATGGCCGGCGACTACGCGTGGCCGCGATCCCGCCGGTGACCTGCATCGTATCCCTCCCGGGTGCGCGTGCCGAGCCGTGCCGAGCCGGTGCTGAGGCGCAGCCTAGCAGCAAACTGCACCGATGTCAATCGATTATGACCTGTTAGTCGTAAATAGGCGCCGGGCAGTAATCAATTGTCACCGACGCGCGGGCAGCGGTCGTGCCGCCGCAGGCGAGCGATCCGCGGGTGCGCGGGCACGGGGGATCGGTGCCCGTTCAGCATCCCGCGGCGTTGCCGCCCGTCGTTGGCCGACCGGGTCAACCGTGTGCGGCGGCGTCCCGTCCGCGCGTATCATGCCCTCGCGTCCACGTTCGCAGCCGAGGGAGAGGGGCCGTGGCTCAGCAGTCGGGCTCCGCGGAGCAGCCGATCGTCACCATCGTGGGGGAGACGGTGGCGCTGGGACCGCCGCGGCGCGACCTGCTGCCGCTACACCAGCGCTGGATCAACGACCTCGGCACGCAGCGCACCGTCTCGGCGCTCCCGCGGCCGTGGACCCTGGAGCAGGAGGCGACCTGGCTGGAGGGCCAGCTCACCACCGGCGAGCGGGTCCCCTTCACGATCTACGATCGTTCCACGCTGCGGCCAATCGGCAGCACCGAACTGCTACACGTCGATCTGCGCAACGGGACGGCGGAGTTCGGCCTCCTGATCGGCGAGCCGGACGCGCGTGGCAAGGGCTACGGCAGCGAGACGACGCGGCTGATGCTCGACTATGGCTTCACCGCCCTCGGGCTGCACAGCGTCATGCTCCGGGTGCTGGCGTACAACCTGGCCGGCATCCGGGCGTACGAGAAGGCTGGGTTCCGCGAGAGCGGCCGGCGCCGTGAGGCACACTGGATGAACGGGCGGTACTGGGACGTGATCACCATGGACTGCCTGGCCTCGGAGATCGCCAGCCCGGTGCTGGGGAGGATCTTCGTGCCAGACGCGCCGCGCGGGTGAGCGGGGAAGCGCGGCCGCGGTGAGCCTCCCTCAACCCTCTGCCGCGGCCGGTGGGTCAAGCACGGCGACGACACGCTCGAGCACGGACTCCCAGGGCCGCGCCGCGATGGACGGCACCCCGAGACGTTCCGCCTCACGGCGCAGCCACTCGCTGTAGCGCCAGCTCACCCGAGCCCGCACCGGCTGCTCCTCACCCTCCCGCAACCGGTAGTTCGTAAGCAACTGGCGCTCGTCCTCCTCGTAGAGGACGACGGCACGGACCCGGCCGTCGGCGGGGACGTCGTCGTAGGCCGGCCGCACGGCCAGGGACGGATGGATGAAGTCGCCCTCCAGCAGGATCGATGTGCGGGTCGCGATGTGGTTCGCGATCACGAGCTCCAGGCCGCGCGCGATGACCTGACTGTACCGAATGCCGAACGCCAGGTGCTCGTCCTCGGTCATGCGCAGCGCCTCGTCGCGATGCGTACGCCAGAAGTGCAGCTCAGGGAAGTCCACCGGCGAGGTCATATGCTCCAGCACGATCTGGAAGTCGTCGACCTCGGTCAGTCCAACGCCGAAGTGCCGGGCCAGCCGATAGCCGACGCTGGTCTTGCCGACTCCGCTGGCGCCGCCCAGCAGCAGCACGTACCACGGCCGCGCGTCGCGCATCTCGTCTCCGTCGAGTCCGGCTAACCGACTCCCGGTGGAATGGACCGGCCGCATTGTAGCGAAAGTCCGGACGCGTCGACGCCGGCCTTCACAGACTCTTCACGACCTCTTCACGAGCGGGCCGCGCCTCCAGGATAGCGTCAGACAGAGAGGGGTTATTGGCTCTACCGCCGGGTGTCCCGGCAGGACGTCCGGCACGGGAGGTGGCAGGCATGCGGATCCCGCGCAAGCTGGCAGGAGCCGCGCGCACAGCGGCGCTCGGGTTACTGATCGTGGCGGCCGGTGTCCCGGGAATCGCCGGGGCGGACTCGCCGCAGGGCAAGACGACGACGCCGATCCAGCACCTGGTCGTGATCTTCGGCGAGAACGTCTCCTTCGATCACTACTTTGGCACCTACCCCTACGCGACGAACCCGGCCGGTGAGCCGCGGTTCACGGCACAGGCCGGCACGCCCTCGGTCAACGGCCTGGCCAACGGCGTCACGGCCGGCGTCCCGACCGGCCCGCTGCTGACCAACAACGGCAACACGTCGAACCCGGTGCTGCTCGATCGCAGCGACGCGATGACCTGTGATCAGAACCACGACTACACGGCCGAGCAGCTGGCCGCCGACCACGGCGCCGAGGACATGTACACGCAGAACACCGGTGGCAACCTGACGGTGGCCCAGTGCCTCGCCCAGGAGAACGCCGGCCTGACGAACCCGGCGCCGATCCCGTCGGGCACCGCCGGCTCCAGCTCGGCGGCCATGGCCTACTACGACGGCAACACGGTGACGGCGCTGTGGAACTACGCGCAGCGCTTCGCCATGAGCGACAACGCCTACACCACCACCTACGGCCCGTCGACGCCGGGCGCGCTCAACCTCACCTCGGCGCAGACCTACGGGGCGATCTGCGGACCGTCCTCGGCGACGATCAACGACACACCCTGCGCGGCGCCGCCGGGGTACAACGCGGGCGACGTGGCCGCGTCCACCATCACGACCTCGGCCAGCGGGACGACGAGCGTGGCCAACCAGCCGGACGCCGGCCCGGGGACGGACTACAGTGACGCCGACCCGTACTTCGACGTCTGCTCCTACCTGCCGAAGTCGATGGGCGGCGACGCCAAGACGCCGGCGAAGACCATCGAGATGGGCGGCAACAACATCGGCGAGGCGCTGACGACTGCCGGGATCACCTGGGGCTGGTTCCAGGGCGGCTTCGACAACGGCTACGTCCCCGGCCAGGGCACGCCGCCCACCACGGCGCAGATCTGCGCACAGTCGCACCAGAACGTCGGCGGGGCGACGGTGAACGACTACAATCCCCACCACCAGCCGTTCCAGTACTACGCCTCGACGGCCAACCCGATGCACCTGCCGCCGACGTCGGTCGGCATGATCGGCCACACCGATCAGGCCAACCACCAGTACGACCTGGCGGACTTCTGGGCGGCGGCCGACGCGGGGAACCTGCCGGCGGTCTCCTACCTGAAGGCGCCCAACTACCAGGACGGGCACGCCGGCTACTCGGACCCGCTCGACGAGCAGGCCTTCCTGGCCAGTACGATCAACCACCTGGAGTCGCTGCACAGCTGGTCCTCGACCGCGGTCATCGTCACCTGGGACGACTCCGACGGCTGGTACGACCACCTGCTGGCGCCGCTCGTGACCGGCTCGCAGACGAGCCTGGACGCGCTGACCAACCCGAACACGTGCGGATCGACGGCGCTGGTGCCGACGACGAGCAGCGGAGCAGCCGAGCAGGGCAAGTGCGGGCTGGGGACGCGGATCCCCTTCCTGGTCATCTCGCCCTTCGCGAAGCAGAATTATGTCGATAACACGCTGGTCGACCAGAGCAGCGTGGTGCGCTTCGTCGAGGACAACTGGAGCCTGCCGGCGATGGGCAACGGCGCGGCGGACACGGCGGCCGGTGCCTTGAACACGATGTTCGACTGGCAGCGGCCGTGGAACAAGCCGCTCTTCCTGAACCCCATGACCGGCGAGCCGAGCAACGGACCGGGGGGAGTCCAGCGCCAACCCTGACCGGGCTGCAGCGATAGGAGCGTGTGCGACCGGGGGCTTCACCACCCCCGGTCGTCATGCGCGGGCGTGAGATCGGCGGCGCGGGGGCAGTGCGGCCGGGAATCTGGGGCAGACTCGTGGGTCTGTCCCTACACCATGGCGTGCGGCGCGCTGCCGTCCCGCGGGGAGCCGGCCGGGACGCGGCCGCCGGGCCATCGTCGCGCGACGAGCGCCAGCGACGCGATCGCCGCCAGGATGCGCTCGGCCAGCGACGGCCGCGAGGGAGGGACCCGGGCGACGAGGACGGGCTAATCAAAACCAAATGGCGAACGGGCAAGGTGGTGAAGGACGGCGGGGAGGTCGCCACGGAGGTTCGCGCCAGCACGACAACGTGCGCGGGTGCCGGGGCTTGAAACGGTCGCGTCCGTGCCGACGGCGCATGGAAACGGGGCCAACCCCGCGTGCGTGCGCGGTGCGCCGTGCCCGCGGCTACCGGTCCCTGGCGATCGCATCACGGGAGGGTACGCCGGGCCGTCACGGGTGCGGCGCATCGTGATCTACCCGCCGAACCCGAACCTGCGCGGCATTCGCGCCGCGGTACGGCGCGGACCGCTCCAGCGTGACCGGTGCGACCGGAGAGGACGTGCTGGTGAACTCGAGAGGATACTGCATCGGTGGTGCGACCTCGGACGGCCCGCGGGGAGGCGTCGCGGGCCGGGCTCACGCGCGATCCCCATCTCCCGGCGGGCGTTTCCGCCACATCCAGGCAGGAGCCCATCCGGCGACCCGTGTTCGGCCGACCGGGCCGGCGTGGTCCGCAACGCATCACCTCGGCATCCCTGACGGCGCGGGCGACGACCGGGGAAAACAACCCCGAGACGCCGGTCGGTCGCGGGACCGGCACCCAGCAACTCCCCCTGGTTCGGCCGCGACGCGCTCCGCGTCACGGTAGCCATCGGCGCCGGCGCACCGGCATCACCCTCGCCTTCCTGGCCTGCGCCCTGGTCGTGGTTGGGGCGACACAGGCCAATGGCCAGGCCGGGACTGTGCTCGCGGACGGGCTCCGTGCCGTCGCCGGGCCGGCCGAGACCGCCCAGATCGAGGGAGGCTACCTGGCGGCACGCGACGACGCGCAGCGCGCGCTGTACCACCTCGGTGTGGGAACGCCGCACGCGCCGTGGGCGCCCCCCACGGTGGTGGCGGGTCCCGGCTCCGCGCCCGCAGCCGGTGCGATCCGGAGTACAGGGAGTACACCACAGCCTCCGGCGCTCCCCGCGAGCTCCGAGAGCTCCGCGACGCCGAACCCGTCCGCGGTCTCCGCCACGGCAGTGCCGAGCCCGACGCGCGCGCCCGGATTCGCGGCATCCGAGAGCACGCCGCTTCTGCTTCCCATCATCCCGCGGGTGACGCCGGCGCTCCCCGGAGAGGGGCAGTGGTCCGTCGTCGCGGCGGGCACGGCTCCCGGGCAGCCGCTGGTGAGCAAGACGTTCTGGCGCCCCGACTCCGCGCGCCCGTATGCGCTCGTCACCCTGCTGGCGTTCGACCTGCGCGGGGCGCGCCTGGGGATGATGGCCGGGATCGCCGAGCCAGGCGGCCCGCTGGGTCATCACGGCCCGGGGACGATCCCGGCGGTCGACCAGCAGCCGGGCACGCTGCTAGCGGTCTTCAACGGCGGGTTCAAGGAGGCGAACGGCGGATTCGGCATGATGGTGAATGGCCGGGTGTACGTCCCTCCGGTGGCGGGGAGCGGGACGGTGGCGCTCACCGGCGATGGGCAGGTGCTGATGGGCGTGTGGGGCAGCGACCCGGCGCTCTCGGCGACCAACCCGAACCTGGTCGCCTGGCGCCAGAACGGTCCGCTGCTGATCGACCAGGGGGCGATCACGAGCCTGACGGACAACACGGCCGCCTGGGGGCAAACGGTGGGCAGCGCCTACACCTGGCGCTCCGGAATCGGGCTGACCAGCTCCGGCAGGCTACTCTATGCGGCGGGCAACGCGCTCAGTGCCCGCTCGCTCGCCGAGGCGCTGCGTGCCGCCGGCGCGGTGACGGCTCTGCAGCTCGACATCAACCCCTACTGGGTGCGGGCCTTCACCTACGCTCCGTCACCAAGCGGCGGCCTCGCCGTCACCCGGCTGCAGGGCTCGATGTACGGCACCGGCCGGGAGTATCTCCAGGGATCGGCGCGCGACTTTTTCTACGTCATCCGTCGCCAGCCGTGAGGCGCGCGTCACTGCCGCAGGCGCGGGGCGCCGTGGACCGCGCCAGGCGCCAGTGACGCCGCACTGCTCGGGGTGCAACTGACGGCACGCGCTCACGAGCATCCCGATCGCGCCCGCCAGAGCCGCTAACGTCCCGCGCGCCTTCGTAGCCATCGAACACCTCCGTTACGGCCGTCGCCGAGAAATCGTCACGCGGACGGGCCCACGAAATAGGCTGTCAATAGACTTAGCCGAGCCCGGCAGCGGTTATCCCCCACGGCCCATCGTCCAGGCTCGTCCGCACTCCGGTGGTGAGGAGCGGCCCGGGGTTCTCGTGGGCGGCGTCGCGGTCGACACTCGGGTTTGGACCGCACTCGTCTGGCGGTGGCGGGCAGAGTACCGAGCGCGTCCACGAGCCGTGTCCTGCCGCGTGCCGGCGCAGGCGTTGCTGACGCCCCGCCGACCCCGGCATGGACGGGAAACCGGACGCAATGGTTCCGGAGGGCGGGCCGGGCCGGTAGAATCCCGGAGCGTGAACGTACGAGCCGCCCGCGCCGTCCAGAGCCCGCTCGCCCGCCGTCTGGCCTACCCGGCCGGGCTCGTCGTCCTGCTCGTCCTAGCCGCCGGCAGCCGCCTCCTCCGGCTCGACCGCCTGCCGACGGGCCTGCCCGATGCCGCCGCCGCCAACGGGGTGCTCGCCCGGGCAATCGCCGGGCAGGGCGCGGCCGGGCCGATCGTGATCGGTGACCGCTCGCTGCCGCTGGCGGCCCTGGTGGCTCTGGTTGGGCGCGTGGCCGGCTTCGGCGCGGACGCCCCGGGACTCGGCACGGCGCTGGCCGGGATCGCGAGCGCGCTGCTGGTGGGGCTCTGGCTGCGGCGGGCGGTCGGGCCGGCCTGGGGGATCGCCGGGGGGCTCGCGCTGGCCGGCTCGTTCTGGCCGCTCCTCTTCGACCGCATCGGCCTCAGCCCGGCCATGGGCGCGGCGGCACTGGCGGCCCTGCTCTGCTGCCTGGCCGAGGCGCGCGTCCGCCCGCCTCAGGCCGCCCTCCCCTGGTATGCCCTCGCCGGGGTCGCCGCCGCGATCGGCTTCGCCGCGGACGCCACGCTGCGGGTGATGCCGGCCCTGCTGGTCGTCGTGCTGATCGCCGCCGCCTGGGAGGCCCGGGTACCGGGCCGCGGTGCGAGGTCCACCCGGGGCGACCTCGCCGGGCCGACGCTCATGCTCGTGGTCGCGCTGCTGGCCGGCCTGCCCTTCGTCCTGGCCCGGTGGAGCGACCCGGCGCTGCTCGCCTTCTGGGGCGTGACGCCCGGCACCGGCGGGCACCTGCCGGCCGGCGCGCTCGACGCACTGGGCGGCTTCGGCGCGGCGCTGGCCCGCCTGGTCTGGCCGGGCGCGGTCGACCCGGCCCTGAACCTGCCGGGCGACCCCCTCTTCGCGCCCTGGCTGGCGCCGTGGGCACTGCTGGGGCTGGCGGTCGCGCTCCGGCAACTGCGCCGGACGGAGGTGGCGGCCGCGCTCGTCTGGGGCCTGCTGCTGCTAGTGCCGGCCGCGCTGTCGCAGCCGGTCGGCCCGGCGCGGCTCGTCCCGGCCCTTCCCCTGCTGATCGCGCTGCCGGTGCTCGGCATGGCGGCCGTGGTGGGCCGGGTCCGGTGCTGGCGGGGCGGGGCCTCCGTCGCCGTCGCGCTGGTCGTGCTCACGCTGATCGGCAACGGCGCCTGGACGGGCTGGCGCTACGTCGGCGTCTGGGCACCGTCCCCCGCTACCGCCGACGCGCTGGGTGCGAGCGTCGTCGAGGCGCTGCAGGCGGTCGATCGACTGCCCGCGGGCGATCCGGTCGAGTTCAGCATCGTGGGCCATGCCGGGGTCGTCGACTATCTGGGGGCGGATCAGCCGACGCGGCAGGACTTCGACGGCAGCCGGGTGCTGCCCGTGCCGTCGGACGGCGACGGCTGGCTGGTGGTCCCGCAGGCCACCCCGGTGGACCCGGCGCTGCTGCAGCTCCTCAACGGCATCCCGCCGTACGCGATCGGTCGCGACGCGAGCGGCCGCGAGCGCTACCGGGTCTACCGGCTGGACAGCCGCGTCCGAGGGCGCGTGCCGTTCTCCGTGCCGACCACGCAGTTCGCCGACGGCGCGCTGTTCGAGGGGGTGCAGGTCTATCCAGGGGGCAAGGGGAGCGCCGCGGTGGTGACGGCCTGGCAGATCCCGGCGGGCGCGGGGCCGCCGCGGGTACGGGTGCGGCTGGGCCTGAGCGGGACGCGCGGCACGATCGCGGAGACGACGCTGCCGCCGACGGCGCCGGGCCGCCCCACCTACCTGCTGGCGCTGTCGGTGGTCACGGTCCCGGGGACGAGCGACCCGGTCGACCTGGGCGTCAGCCTGCTGGACGCGAGCGGCCGGCCGGTGGCCGCGCCCGGGCTCGGCACGGATGGCTACCTCTCGGCCGGCACCTACCGGTTCAGTCGCTAGCGGGGCCGGGCACCGGCGCCGAGTACCACGGCGGGCTCGGCGGAGGGTTCGGTCGCCACTACCGGCGTGGGGCGGGGCAGGATGTGGTAGCAGAGGTAGCTCAGGCCGCCGAAGAGGAGCGACACCAGCCCGGCGTGCAGGAGCGTGCTGAAGAGGTCGAGCCGCAGGAGCACGACCAGCGCGCCGCTGAGCGCCTGGGCCAGGATGAGGATCAGCGACAGCGCCGCGCCGCGAGCGAGGTCGGGCCGCTCAGCGCGCAGCCGCCACGTCCAGCGGGCCAGCCAGGCGACCAGGCCGACGCCGACCAGCGCGGCCAGGCGGTGGGCGAAGACGATGCCGACCGGCCCGCTGAAGCCCGGGAAGACCTGGCCGTTACAGAGCGGCCAGCCGGTACAGGCCAGGCTGGCGTTGGTGTGGCTGACGTAGGCTCCGAGGTAGACGAGCAGGTAGGTGTAGGCGAAGGCCCCCCAGACGAGGCGGCGCAGGCCGACCGGTATGGGCCGGTCGCGCAGCACCTCGGCGCCGCGGAGGTCGAGCAGGAAGACGGCGGTCAGGAGGACGCTGGCGAAGGCAGTGAGCGAGACGCCGAAGTGCAGCGCCAGCACCTCCGGCAGCTGCGGGTAGAGCACCGCCCAGGCGCCCAGGCCGGCCTGGAGGACGAGGAAGAAGACCATGGCGGGCACGAGGATGCGGGCCTCGCGGCGGCCGCGCCAGCCCAACCAGACGAGCAGCGCCAGCCCGAGGATGAGGACCGTCTCGATGCCGGTGACGGCGCGGTGGCTGAACTCGATCGCCGTGGAGACGGCGAAGCTGGGGATGAACTGGCCGTGGCAGAGCGGCCAGGAGCGGCCGCAGCCCTGGGCCGAGCCGGTGTTGGTGACGGTAGCGCCCATGATCAGGACGACGAACATCCCGGCCGTGGCCGTCACCGCCAGCCAGCGCGCCGCCCGGCCCGCCGCCTCGCCCGCCAACACCCCACGCCAGTCGCCCATGATCGCTCCCACCGGCTGCCCCGGACAACCGTCCCGCTCAGCACGCGCATACCCGAGAGATCGAGCCACGGCTAGCATACCGCGAGGACGGCGCCGGTCGCAGGCGCGGCGAGCGGCCCGGGGGTGGTCAGCGGGAGGCCCGCCCGCGCGGACGGACGTCTGTGGCCAGGATCACTCCGGCGGCATTGTCGAGGTCGAAGAGGACGCGCCAGTCGGCAACCCGCAGGCGCCAGCCCGGTCCCCCGGTGAGGGGGCGAACGTCGCCATGGCCCGTCGCGGCGAAGCGATCGACCACGTCGATGATCCACATCCTGGTCTCGGGATCGACGCGCCGCAGGTCGCGAAGCGCGGGATCCGACCAGACGACGGACATCACGGTTCACCGAAGATCTGGCGGCGGGCCTCCTCCATGGACATTACCCGGCCGGCCTTGACGGCCTCCATTCCCTCGTCGAACGCGGTCAGATCGGCGTCCGTGACCGGCTCGTCGTCGGGGGGTGCCAGGCGCAGGGCGCGCAGCACGGGGTCCTCGGTGAGCGCGAGGAACTCGAGGAAACGCACGGCGGCCGCGAGCTCGGCGTCGGGCAACTCGTCGACGAGCCGGTGGAGGCGTTCACGCAGCTCGGTGGTCGTCGTCGGCAGCGGGGTTCCTCTCGTGGGTCCGGCAGCGCGCGGCCGGGTCGGAGCCGTCCGGTGTCCAGCTTACCGCGAGGGCAATGCCGGCCGCCGTGGCGCAGGGACAACGGTCAGTGCACGTAGCGCCGCAGCGACGGCGTGAGGAGGATCGCGATGAGGGCCGCCTGCAGGCCCAGGTAGCCGATGAGCTTCGGCGGCCACGGGACGGCGGCGAGGAGGATCACCAGCGCGACGGTGAGCACGCTCAGCGCGAGGATCACCGACCAGGCACGACGCGAGCCGCGAGCGACCAGGACTGCCAGCAGGACCGTGAGCAGCCCCCCAGACCAGTCCCGCTTGACCGCCCAAGTACGAGGGGGAGCCGGGCACGAACCGGAGGTAGGCATCGCCCAGAGCCATCAGCGCGATGGAGAGCCAGACGGGCCACGGAATCGGGATTCTCATCGGCGTCCCTCGTACAGTCTGCCCCGAACCGGCCCGACGCATGCCGCGCGGGGCGGATGGGGCTCGCGGCGTAGTGTACCGCCGGCACGACCGAGCAGGACCGCGAGGACGGCGCCGGCCGATCAGGAGGCGTTCGGCGCGGCCAGCGGCAGGGCGACGATGACGGACGTCCCCGCGCCGGGCTCGCTCTCGATCCGGATGCCGCCGCCGTGCGCCTCGACGATGCCGCGCGCGATGTAGAGGCCGAGCCCGGTTCCGTCGGTGCCGACCGCCGCCCCCAGACGGGTGAAGGGGCTGAAGAGCGCATCGCGCTGCTCGGAGGCGATGCCCGGGCCTTCGTCGGCTACGCGGATCAGCGCCTCCGCCGCCGAGCGCTCGATGCCGACCCGCACGGTCGTGCCGGACGGCGAGTACTTGACGGCGTTGGTCACCAGGTTGCCGACGAGCTGTCCGACCCGGTGCGCGTCCCACGTCCCCGGCAGCTGCTCCGGCGCCTCGACGACGATCCGGTGCCCCGGGGCGGCGGCCCGCTGCTCGGCCACGATCTGCTCGACGGCCGCGACCAGGTCCATCCGCGCAGGCTGGATCGCGAACTGGCCGGCGCCGATCGTGGCGGCGTCCCGCAGGTCCTCGATCAGGCGCTGCATGCGCGCCGCCGCCTCCTCGATCGCCTCCAGGCGCGCCGCGTCGCGCTCGTCGTGCTTGCCCCGCCGGCGGAGCAGCTGGGCGTTGCCCCGGATGCCGGTCAGCGGCTGGCTGAGGTCGTGGGCCACCAGCGCCAGGAACTGCTGGAGTTGCCGGCGCGCGGCCTGCTCGCGCTCCAGCAGCCCGGCGCGTTCCCGCTCCAGCTCCTTGCGCGCGCTGATGTTCGTCGCCACACCGATGAAGCCGTCCGGCTGCCCGTCGGCGTCGCGCACCAGGGAGGTCTTGACATCGATCCAGACGCGCGTGCCGTCCTTACGCCGCCCCAGCCACTCCCCCACATAGTCGTGTCCCTCGAGGACGCCAGCCAGATCGGCGCTGAGCTGCGACGGGTCCTGATCCGGATAGAGGAGGGCCGGCGTCTGGCCCAACATCTCCCCGGCCGTGTAGCCGAACAGGCGGACGGCGCCCTCATTCCAGTAGGTGATGGTCCCGGCGAGGTCGGTCGCGATGACGCTGTCCTGGATGTTCTCGAGCAGGGTGGCCTCGAAGAGGCGCCGCGCCTCGGCGCGCTTGCGCGCGGTGACGTCGGTGGCCGAGCCGGTGATGCCAACGATGCGGTCCTGGTCGTCCCGCAGCGGCTCGGCGGTCATGTCGTAGCAGCGCCGCTGCCCGCCGAAGGTCACGAACAACTCCACGCGCTGGCCGATCCCGGTCTCGAGCACGCGGCGTTTGACGGCGGTGATGCGGGCGCCGTCCAGCGGGCCGAAGACCTCGACGTCGGTGCGGCCGCGCACGTCGGCCTCAGTCAGGCCGACCTGCGAGTTGTAGAAGAAGGTGTAGCGCAGCGCGGCGTCCTGGTTGAAGACCACAATCGGCGCGGAGGCCAGGGCGACACGCAGGCGCTCGTCGGCCACCCGCAACTGCCGCTCCCGCTCGGCGACGGCCCGCGCGTCCTGGCCCTCGCGCCGCCGCGCGACGTAGGCGGCGGCGACAATGCCGAAGAGGGCGAGCGCCGAGCCGTTGATGAGGAGCACCAGGGCCGGCACGCCAGCGGCGTGGGCGGTGACGGCATAGCTGGCGACGGCGAGCAGGGTGACGGCGAGGACGCGGGTGGGCAGTCCAGCGACGGCGAGCAGGATCGAGAGGATGAAGACGCCGACCGGAGCGTAGCCGGCACGCGGGAAGGTCAGCCCCAGGGCGACGGCACCGCCGAGGAGCGCGACGACCAGCACGTCGACCACCGGGCGGCGCACCGCCAGTCTGGCAGTCCGCCGCAAGGGGTCAGCGACCCGTACGGACACGACGCCCGCCAACGGCGACCTCCCACTCGGTAGGACCCTCCGCGCCCCGATGGGTGCTTGACGCGATTCGCCGAGCCATGCCGTCCCTGGCAGCGCGGGATTGCGTGCCTTCCAGTTTATGTCCCCTCCGGTGTTTGGGCAAGCCCGAGACAGCACAGGAGACCCTGGATGG
>DATKRJ010000361.1:0-23928 GCA_035532355.1 Thermomicrobiaceae bacterium
GGTGCTGGAGCGGTTCAGCGATTTGTGCGAGGACGTGCGGGAGGTGGTGGCGGCGATCGACATCAACCCGCTGATGGTGTTCGGGGCGGGGCAGGGGGCGCTGGTGGTCGACTGCCTGGTCATCCCCACGGGCGCCTGAGCGGGATCAGTCGCACGGTCCGACTGCACACCCCGATGAACGAGAAGCGGGGGCGGCGCCAGCGGCCGCCCCGCTTCGATTGACCGGGGTTCGAGCTTGACCTGCCCGCCGGTCAGCGCCGCACCGGCTCCGGCAGCAGCGATGGGCTCGTCGCGGCGTGGCGTCGGACGTAGGCTAGCCCGGCGGCGGTCCCAAGCACGCAGAGCACCGCGACCTCGGCCAGTGCCGGCCGCACGCCTTGGTGATCCGCCATCGCGCCGACGATCAGGCTGCCGATGGGGGTCGAGCCCATGAAGAGCAGCGTGTACAGGCTCATGACGCGGCCCCGCAGTTGCGGCGGTGTGAGGATCTGCAGGCGACTGTTGGCCGTGGCCGTGAAGACGATGCTGAAGAGCCCGAGCGCGACCAGCACGACGATGGTCGTCGGCCACATGTTAGAGAGCGCCAGCCCGGCGAGTAGCACGCTGAACCCGCCGGCCCCGACCAGGAGTGTGCGCTGCGACACTCGGCCGCTATAGGCGATCCCGAACGCTGCCGCCAGCGAGCCGACCGCCATCGATGAGGTCAGGGCACCGAAGCCGACCGGACCGGCATGGAGCACGTACCGCGCGATCAGCGGCAGGATGACCGTGAAGTTGTAGCCGAAGGTCCCGATGACCGCCATGAGGAGCATGATCACGGCGATGTCCGGCGTACGCACCGAGTAGCGTACTCCCTCGGCGATCTGCCCCAGGACGCGCCCTCGCGGAGGTCTGGGAAGCTCGTGGAACTCGCGGGGCCGCATCAGGAGCAGCCCGCCGATCACGGCGAGGAAGCTGATCGCGTTGACCGTGAAGCAACCGGCGACCCCGATCACGGCGATGGTCAGACCACCCAGCGCCGGACCGATCAGCCGGGCCGTGTTGAACACGATCGAGTTCAGTGCCACCGCGTTGGGCACGTCTTCGGGTCCGACCATCTCTTTGACAAAGGCCTGGCGAGAGGGGTTGTCGAGCGCGTTGGCGATACCCAGCACCGCCGCCAGCCCGTAGATGGCGATCAGGTTGGCGTGGCCGAAGCCGACGAGCACCGCCAGCGCCGTCGCCTGCAATGCCATGGCGGACTGTGTCACCAGCAGGAGTCGGCGCTTGGGAACCCGGTCGGCGACCACGCCGCCAAATAGCGCCAGGAAGAGGACCGGCAGCGTCTGAAACGTGATGACCAGACCGAGCGCCAGCGGCGAGTTCGTCAACCGCAGCACCAGCCAGGCGAGCGCAATGCTCTGCATCCAGGTGCCGACGGAGGAGACGACCTGGCCGAACCAGAACAATCGGTAGTTGCGATTGCGCAGCGCCCGGAATGTCTGCCGGAGCGGCGGGCGTCCGACGCGCGGCTCAGCCGTGGTGGCCGCCCCTGCCCGACCATGCGTGCGAGGCCGTGAGATCATAGCCAGTGGCTGCTCCTTGCTGTGGACTCCGGAAGGCTGGACGCCGAGGAGCCTGGATCAGGGTTGAAGATCGTGGCGGCCGCGATCGGCGCCGCGGGGCTGCAGCTCCGCAACGGACAACGGCGTTGCACCCTATGGTGTTGGTCGTCGTCCGGTGGAGCGTGGCCCGCACCCCGGATCAGTTGATGACCATACCATTCGTCTATCTAATTATACCGGACGCAGACCCGTCCGGCAAGGGCATGGTCGGCGGCGACGGCTGCCGGTTGGTGCGATACTGCGCGAGTCCGCGCGTTAGGCTCGCTCGGCGGGCCGGGCGAGTCGGTCGGAGCGAGAGGCACCGGGTCAAGATAGGAGACGGAGGTCGAGATGAGCGGACTCGTCTTCGGCGCGATCGCGCCGCACGGACATCTGGCGATCCCGGAGGCCTGCTCGGCTGAGGAGCAGGGAGTCGCGACGGCGACGCAGCAGGCGATGGCCGAGATCGGCCGCCGCTGCGAGGCTGCTCGCCCCGACGTCACCGTCATCGTCACGCCGCACAACGTGCATGTCGATGGGCACTTCGCGGTGGTCGTCGCCGGCAAGATGGCGGGCTCGCTCGGCGGCTGGACTCAGCAAACCGTGGAACTGCAGGATGCGGTCGACCGACCGCTTGCGCTCACTATTCTCGACGGGCTGCGCGGCGCCGGCATCCCCGCGGTCGGCGTGAGCTACGGCGGCAACGCCGCGTCCTCGGCGACGGCTCCGATGGATTGGGCGACGCTGGTGCCGCTCTGGTTCACCGGTGGACGCTCCGACCCGCAGGTGCCAGTCGTGGCGGTCTGTCCGGCGCGCGATCGGTCTCCCGAGGAGCACATACAGGCGGGACGGATCCTCTCCGAGATCGCCGCGGCCTCGGGCAAGCGGGTCGCCGTGGTCGCCAGTTCGGACCACGGCCACGCGCACCTGGCCAGCGGGCCGTACGGCTACGATCCCGCGGCCGCCGAGTACGACAACCACGTGGTTGAGCTGATCCGCGCGGGACGTCTCGCCGGCGTGGCCGACATCAACCCGGCGCTGGTCGCCGCCGCCAAGGCCGACAGCTACTGGCAGATGCTCATGCTGCACGGGGCACTCGGCGACGGCTGGAGGGGCGAGTTCCTGTCGTACGAGGTTCCGACCTACTTCGGCATGCTCTGCGCGACCTATCAGCCGGCGTGACGGTCACGGCTACCTCTGGCCCGCGACGTCCTCGGCGAAATCGGCTAGACCCCACAGGTCGCGCCAGGTGAAGTCGGGGCGAGTTGCCCCCGGGACCGATTCGCCGCGACGATTGACCCAGGCCGTGTGCAACCCGAGACGCTGGGCGGTTGCGATGTCGTACTTGTAGCCGAACGCGACGTGAAGGACGTGAGCCGGCCCCTGCCCGAGCCGGCTCAACGCATGGTCGAAGACCGCCGGGTCCGGTTTGTACGCGTGGCACTCCTCCGCCGTGATCGCGGCCTCGAACGGCAATGCGAGTTGGCGAAGCGTGTGAGCCATGATGTCCCGATCGGTGTTGGAGATGATGGCCAGTCGCAGGCCGGCATCGTGGACCCGCTGGAGCGCAGCACGGGTGTCCGGGAAAGGCTGCCAGCACCCCATCGAGCGGACGTAGGCATCGGCTTCGCGCTGGTCCCAGGTGTAGTTCCGCTCGGCGAAGTAGCGCCGGAGGCTCTGGGCCAGCACCTCCCGGTAGCTCAGATATGCGCCCTGGATGAGCTCGAACTGGATGGCCTCGAGGCGGTCGCGCAGCGTCCATCCCGGCGGCGGATCGGGGTCGCGCTGGCGCAGCGCGAGGTCGTAGAGGAAGGCGCCCGAGCCACCGGCCGAGTCGACGAGCGTGCCGTAGCAGTCGAAGGTGACGATGCGGATGTCGTTCGTTCCGACCACCTCGTACTCCTCCCAGGCTGCTTGGGGCCGACGACGGCCGATGCCACGGTCGATCCGCTGCCCGTCGCAGCGTACACGATGGCGGAGCCGTCGGCCGTGCCGCCATGCCGGAGACGTCACGGGCGCATAGACGATGGTCCTCAGTGTTCCTCGCAGTACGCCATTCGGCGTACCGCCAGGTTGACGTAGCGCTGAGGCCAACCTTATCATTCGGCCATCGAGACCCTTTGACCGTCTATGGATTTCCCGGGTGAAGTTCTGGGAGGGTGGGCCGTGGAGCGGCTCGACGCGGCGGATCTCGAGGCGCTCGTGACCGGCCTGCACGACCTGGCGGCGCCACGACCGTTCGAGGCCTTCCCGGCGGCCGCGCTCAGGGTGGTGCGCTCCCTGGTCCCGGGCGTCGTCCACAGCTACACCGAGATCGATCTCCGTCGGCGCCAGACGACGATCGTGGTCGATCCGCCGGACATGATGTTCCCGGGCGGCGAGGAACTGCTGGTACGCTACGCCCACGAGCACCCATTGATCGCCCGCTTCGCCGAGCAGGCGAGCCATCCGGCGCTCACCATCTCCGATTTCCTGTCCACGCGGGAGTTCCATCGTTTGGGGTTGTACGGCGACCTCTACCACCGTATCGACACGGAGGATCAGCTCGCGATCGGACTGCCGGCGGTTCCTGAGGTGGCCGTGGGGATCGTGGCGAATCGCGGGTCGGAGGGGTTTAGCGGGCGCGACCGTCTGGTGTTCGATCTCCTCAGTCCCCATCTGGCGCAGGCGTTCCGCGGCGCACAGCTGATGACGAGCATGCAGCGCGCGCTCGAGGGGGAGGACCGCCTGTCGCTCCTGCTCGATGCCGACGGCGCCGCGCGGTTCGCGTCGGATCGCGCGCGGGCGCTCCTGGCGGCGTATTTCGGTCCCACGCGCTCACCGCACGGGTTGCCGCACGAGATCCAGTGCTGGCTCCGTGTCCAGCGAAGCCGGCTCTCGGCGTATGACGACGCGCCGATGCCAGCGGAACCGCTGGTCGTGCGGCGCGGCGAGCGATGTTTGAGGATCCGATTCTTCACTGCTCCGCTGAGCGACGCGGCGGGCGTGCTCGTGCTCCACGAACGGCGGGAGGGACTGACCGTCGAAGCCCTCCGCCCGCTCGGCCTCGGCGGACGCGAGGCTGAGGTACTGCTCTGGGTGACGCGCGGCAAGACGAACCCGGAGGTCGGAGAGATCCTGGGTATCAGCCCGCGGACGGTGCAGAAGCACCTGGAGCACATCTTCGACAAACTCGGCGTAGCCGGCCGCACCGAGGCCGCCGTGCGGGCGCTCGACGTCGCGCGCTGACCGGCGGGCCGCGCGGCGGCCGACCTACTCGGCGCCGTGAACGACGTCCGCGTCCGGCTGGTGCGCACGCTCGGCCGTGAGCAGCCGTTCGGTGCCGCCGGCCAGATGGACCGCGTCGCCGCGGTAGCGCCAGAGCTCAGGCCCCCAGCGGCGAGACGTCACCACCATCAGCATGCAGGCGAGACCGCCGATAACCATCGCGTTGCCCGCGCCGGTCATGCTCGCGAGCATGCCGGATTGGAAGTCTCCCAGCCTGGGACCACCGGCGGAGAAGACGGACGAAAGCGCCCCCACGCGTCCGCGCAGGCTGTCCGGTGTGGTGAGTTGCCGCACCGTCTGGCGCAGCGCCATGCTAGCGGCATCGAGTCCCCCCGAGAGGGCCAGGAGCATGAGCGCCAGTGGGAACGAGCGCACCAGCCCGAAGGCGCCCAGTACCGCGCCGTAGGCCAGGATCGTGAGGCCCACCATCCGGCCGGGCTGGCGCGGATGCGGTACGAACGCGAACAGCACCGCCCCGAACACCGCGCCGAAGCTCACCGCGGCGTAGAGCAGACCCAGTCCCTCCGCGCCGACTTTCAGGACGCTCTCGGCAAAAACCGGCAGCAGGCCGGAGCGTGACGCGAAGAGCACGGCAAAGAAGTCGATGACCATCAGCTGCCAGAGGATCGGCCGGTCCCGCACGAACGTCAGCCCATCGACCAGGGCGCCGAAGCCGCGTCGAGGCAGGTCGATCGCGCCGGGTCGCGCCCGCATGGCGACCAACGCGGCGACCACGGCGAAGAAGGAGACCGCGTCCAGCCAGTAACAGGCGGCGGTGCCGAGCCAGCCGATGATCAGTCCCCCCGCGGCCGGCCCGGCCACCGCGGCCACGTTGGCCGCCAGGACGTTAAGGGTCAACGCATTGGCGAGATTCTCCCGCGGCACGAGTGCGGGAATGAAGGCCTGCCTGGTCGGGGCGTCGACGGCCGAGCCTGCCGCGGTGACGACTGCGAAGGTGTACAACAGGACCACGTCGGTGAGCCCGCCCTGGATGGCGATCGCGAGGAGCGCACTGCACGCCGCCAGGGCCGTCTGGGACAACAGGAGGAGCCGGCGACGGTCGACCTGGTCCGCCAAGGTCCCGCCGAAGAGAGAGAGCAGGATGGTCGGGATGGCTCGAGCCAGGCCGATGCCGCCCAGGAGCGCGACGGACCCGGTCAAGGTGTAGACCAGCCAGCCCAGCGCGACGGTCTGGATCTGGGTGCCGAGCGTCGAGATGAACTGGCCCGCCCAGAGCAACGTGAAGTCTCGATAGGCCAGGGAGGCGAGCGCCGGCGGCAGGCTCCGCCTCATCGGGCAGTACTCCTTGCCCGCGTTCCACCGCTCACGGTCGACCCGGTCAGCATGGCGTCGTTCGACTCCTCCCCACCAACTCCACGCGGAATGCTACCAGAAGCTGTGATCATCAATATTTCGTGCTTTGCCCGCGTGGCAGTGGGTCGGCTGGCACGGCTTCGTAACGTTCGCCGTGCCGGCGTTGTGAGCCTGACACGGCCCGGCGGCTAGGGTCGAGGAGGGGCACGAAGCCGCCAGCGATCGCGCAGTCGCCCGAACTGGAGGAGTGGCAGCCATGGTGCCGGTGGCACGTAAGAACCTGCTGGCCGACAAGGTCCGGCTGCTGGTGTCGATCGGCGGCGTCACCTTCGCGGTCATCCTGGTTCTGGTGGTGCGCAGTCTATACGAGGGCTACTACCAGGAGATTGGCGCGTTCGTCGAGACGATGCCCGTCGACATCTGGGTGACGCAGCAGAGCGCGGGCGGGTTGCTCTACACGTCGGTCCTTCCGGCGAGCAGCGGGCCGCAGGTCGCGGCGGTCCCGGGTGTCCGGCGGGTCGTGGCGATGGACCGCCAGCGGCTGATGCTGGAGCACGACGGCCGGTCGATCGACGCCTTCTTGATGGCGTTCAACGTGCCGTCGACGGCGGGAGGTGCACTCGGGTTGCCGATCCCTGAGCCCGGCCAGGTCGCGATCGATGGGTCCACTGCCGCCAAGTACGGGCTCAAAGTCGGTGACACGATTACCGCGCGTGGGGTGTCCTTCCGCTTGTCGACGGTGACGTCAATGCCGATGGTGGCGTTGTCCGGGATCGCCATCGTGTCGTGGGATGACGGTCAGGCGCTGCTTGGCGTGCCGGGCTACGTCAGTTCCTGGCTCGTCAACGTGGCAGCGGGCGCGGACGTGTCCCGGGTCGCGGGCACGATCGGTGCGCAAGTGCCCGGCGTGGCGGCCGTCCCGCGCGAGCAATTTGCCAGCGCCAACCGGAGCCAGCTGAGCGGCACCTTCATCCCGATCATCACCGTGCTGCTCGGCGTGGCCTTCATCGTGGGCAGCGCGGTCGTCGGCATCACGATCTACACGGCCACAACCGAGCGCTGGCGCGAGTTCGGCGTGCTCAAGGCCATCGGTGCCTCGACCGGCACGCTATTCCGCATCGTGCTGCAGCAGAGTGTGCTCGTCTGCGCAACTGGCTTCGCCATCGGTGTCCCGCTCACGTATCTGGTCAACCACTTCGCGCGGCGGCTGGTGCCGGAGTTCATTACGCTGGTGCGCTGGCAGGACGCGCTGCTGGCGCTCGGCGTGGTGCTGGGGATGGCGCTGGTGGCCTCGGTGATCCCGGTGCGACGCCTAGCCCGAATCGACCCAGCGGAGGTGTTCCGTGGCTGACGCGGGCAGCGCCTCAGGCAGTCGGTCAGGGTCCGTGCTGCTGACCCGTGGGCTGTCGCGGTCGTTCGGGGTGGGGTCCACCCGCGTCCAGGCGGTCGTCGACGTCGACCTCACGGTCGAGCGCGGCGAGGTGGTGCTGATCATGGGGCCATCGGGCTCCGGCAAGACGACGCTGCTGAGCTTGGTCGGCGGCTTGCTGCGCCCCAGCGCCGGGACGGTATCCCTGGCGGGGCACGACCTCGCGGCACTGGGCGAGGCGGCGCGCGCCCGCGTTAGACGCGACAATGTCGGGTTCGTATTCCAGGACTTCAACCTGCTGAGCGCGCTGACGGCGCGAGAGAACGTGGAGATTGCGCTCAACCTGGCCGGACGTTCCGGGCGCTCGGCGCGCGAGGCGGCGTGCCGGCTGCTCGATGAACTCGGCATGGGCGCCCGGCTGGATTTCACGCCGGGTCAGCTCTCGGGCGGGGAGCAGCAGCGGGTGGCTATCGCCCGGGCACTCGCCAACCGGCCGCTGCTGATCCTGGCCGACGAGCCGACCGCGAATCTCGACTCGCGTCATGGCAAGGCGGTCGTCGATCTGCTCGTCGGGATTACCCGTGACCAGGGGCGGACGGTGGTGATCGTCTCGCACGACTACCGGCTGGCCGACGTCGCTACGCGCATCGTCTGGATGGAGGACGGCCGCCTGCAAGCGAGCGCGCCCGCGGGAGTCTCGGCGCCGTTTGCCCACGGCTCGGGGGCAGCCGCTGACCGGTAATCTTTTGACTTGCCGGACCGCGCCGGGACAGCTACCCGGAAGCGTGCGCCACCGGAAGGGTAAAGCGGAACGTCGTTCCCTGGCCGGCGCGGCTCTCAACGGTGATCGAGCCGCCCTGCGCCTCCACCAGTTGCTTGACGATGGCCAGCCCCAGGCCCCCTGCGTCCTCCACTCCCCGGCTCTGCGTGCCGCGGTAGAAGCGTTGGAACACCAACTCGAGCTCCTCCGGCGCGATGCCCACCCCGGTGTCGGACACCGACACCTCGACGACGTCGTCGCGCCTGGCCGCGCCGATCACGACCAGTCCGCCCTCGGGGGTGTAGCGCAGGGCGTTGTGAACCAGATTGCCCAGGATCTGGCGCAGGCGAGTCGGGTCCGCCAGCGCGGGTGGGAGTCCGGCGTCGACGAGCGAGCGGACGACGACGCGACGCTGATCCCAGGCGGGGCCGCGGATCCCCTCGACGACCTGCACCGCCACCGTGGCCACGGCGACCGGGGCCGGCTCAATCGGGAGGACGGCCTCGTCGAGGCGCGCCAGGGTGAAGAGGTCGTCGATGAGATGAGCCAGGATCGAGGACTCACGTTGCACGGTGAGGAGTTCCTCGGGCGGCGTGGCGCCAGCAGGAGCCGACTGCAGCAGGCGCTCGACGTTGCCCTGGACGATGGCGAGTGGGGTGCGCAGCTCGTGGGAGACATTGGCCACGAAGGTCCGCCGCTGCCGTTCCGCGGCATTCAGGCTCGCGGCCATCGCGTTGAAACGTTCGCCGAGCCGGCCGATCTCGTCGTCGCCGGCGGGATCAACGCGCCGTGCCAGATCGCCGCGCGCCATGGCGTCGGCCGCCTGCTCGAGGCTGTCCAGTCGCCGGGAGACGCGTCGGGCCCGCCAGGCGCCGAACGGAGCCGCCAGCAGCAGGGCCGGCAGCGTGAAGAGCAGGATCGCCAGCGCCGCGAAGGCCGCCAGCACCGTCGCGACCCGCGACGGACGCATCGGCGACAGCGGCCCGATGTCGGCGCGCTGGAGCAGGACGATACCGGCGATCTGTCCGGCGCTGCCGGGGATCGTGTATGCGACCGCAAGCATCCTGGGCGCGTTGCCGGTGACGAATTGGCTCGCGCCCGCGTCGCGGCGCCCGAAGCTGGCGGCGTACCGAGCCGTGACGTTGACCAGCAGCGGCCAGCGCGCCCCGTCCACCGGGACCCCGATAGGCACTCCGCCCGGGTTCGAAGAGCTGAGCACCAGGCCGTCGGGAGCCTCGAGCACGGCAATGTCACCAGCCGTCGACGGAACGGGCAACGGGAACTCGTTGGGCTGCCCGGCAGCCACGGCGCGGCTGAGCGTCAGCGTGACCCGGTCCGCCACCGAGCCGGCGTCGCCCGATTGCAGGCGCGCGACGTCGTCGGCAGTGATCAGATGGGAGAGCAGTCGGGCCTGCTCGGCGACCCCAGCCGAGCTTACCGCGGGCGGCGCGGCGTTTGGAATGATCACCGTCAGGAGCAGGCCGAACGCGCCGACCGTGAGCAGCACTGCCATTAGCAGCGCCACCGCGAGGTGCGAGACGATGAGCTGGGCGTAGATCCGCCGCCGGTAGATGCGCACCGGGGCCGTGAGACCGCTACCGAGCAACCGGGCGAGCCGGGTGGGCAGCGGCGCCTCGGTCGGCACCGTCTGGCCGGTGGCGGTCATGAATCCGACCCCTCGTACTTGTAGCCGACACCCCAGAGCGTCACCAGCCGGTCGGCGACGCTGCCCGGCCCGCCCAGCTTGCGCCGCAGCCGGAGCACGTGCGTGTCGACGGTGCGATCGCCGCCCTCGTAGTCGGCGCCCCAGAGCCTGTCCAGCAGGTAGTCGCGGCTGAAGACCCGACCGGGATTGGCCGCCAGCAGGTGCAGGAGCTCGAACTCCTTGGGCGTGACGACGATCGCGTGCCCGTCGGCCACCACGGACCGTCCCGTCGGGTCGATGCGCAGCCGGTCGTCGACGATCGGGGTAGCAGCATCCTCGGTGTGAGAGCGTGCGCGGAGCATCTCGACGCGTCGCAGCACGGCCGACACGCGGGCCTGCAGCTCACGGAGTGAGAAGGGCTTGGTGATGTAGTCATCTGCTCCGAGCTCGAGGCCGAGGACCTTGTCCAGCTCGCTCGAGCGCGCGGTGAGCATCAGGATCGGGGTGACGTGGCTCTGCCGCACGCGGCGACAGATCTGGAGCCCGTCAACGCCGGGCAGCATCACGTCGAGGATGATGAGATCCGGCTCCGTCTCGGCACCGCTCACGAGCCGCGTCAGGGCCGCCCGGCCGTCGTGGAAGACCTCGACGGTGTGCCCGTCCTCTTCCAGCGCGCCGCGGACCAGTCGCGCCAGATCGCGTTCGTCCTCGACCAACACCAGGCGCGCCATCGGCTCACCGTCTCCTGCGTTTTCCATCCCGCCGTCTCGCCCTCGAATGATACGGCCCCGCGCCGAAGTACTGTCTGCCGACGAGGTCCGCGCCCAGCCCGTCGTGGGCGGGCGCGGACGACCATCGCTCCGGTCGACTCAGGCGCTGGCGGTGTAGTCGCGCCGGACGAAGACGAGGAACGCCAGGGCCAGCATCACGACCACGTAGCCGGCGAGCACGAGCAGCGCTTGGGTTTCGCTGATGGCACCGGGGACCAGTCTAGGCGTCCCGAACGTGTCGTGAATCTCGAACGTGCGCGCGCTGACCGCGATCAGGAGCTCGCTGATCCGCGTACCAAGGTTACCGGCGAGCGGCGCCACGGCCGACAGCACCGTCTCCACGACCTGCCAGACGATGGGGACCGCGATGCCCGCCGCGAGCGACCGTCCCACGACCGAGGCGGCCACGGCGATCGCCAGCCAGGCCTCCAGCACCAGCCAGGTTCGGCCGAACATGAGTCCGAGCTGACCGAACCAGGCCGCGTCGGCGTTGCCGAAGCTCACCGCATGCCCGCTCAGCGCGGTCACCACGATCGAGGAGAGCGTGACCGCGGCGAAGGAGGTGACGATCCAGGCCGCGACCGCCACTGCCAGGGCGACTACCTTGCCGCCGAGCAGCCGGGCCCGCGGCGTACCCGTTCCGATGAGCACCCGAATCGTCCCCCAGCCGTACTCGGAGCCGACGACGCTGGCCGCGAGCACGGCGACGCAGATGGTACCGAGCATCGTCAGCACCGCGAAGGTGTTCTCGATGTACCCCGGGGGAAAGAGATGCGGACCGAGCGACGCCAGCGAGCCCTGAGCGCGCGATATCAGGTAGGCGATCGGGAACCAGGCCGCGCCCAGCGCCGCCGGCAGGCCGAAGATGACCCAGGTCATCGGTCGCCGGATCAGCTTGCGGATCTCCATCGCCGAAATGCCCAGGATGCCGGACCCGTGCCGCTTAACTGCCGTTTGGGTCACCGCCGGGTTGCCGCGCGCGACGCTCTGACTAATCATGTCGCACCTCCTCGTCCGTGCCAGACGTCAGATCCAGGAAGACGTCCTCGAGCGAGACCCGCTCCCGCCGGAGCTCCTGCAGCGCGAACCCCGCCCCCACCAATTCGGCCGCCACCCGCGCCGGGGCGACCTCGCCTTCGACGATCAGGTCGCCCTCCTCCGATTGGGTGACCAGCTCGACGGCCGGCATGGCCCGCAGCACCGGCTCCGCCGCGCTGGGGCGGTCGACCTGGACGACGATCCGCGGCCGGCGGGCGATGAGTTCCGCGACCGGACCCTCGGCGAGCACGCGGCCGCGCTTGAGGATCGCCACTCGATCGCACACCTGCTCGACCTCATTGAGCAGGTGGCTGGAGAGGAAGACCGTCTTGCCGCCGTCGGCCAGCGCGCGAATCAGCTCGCGCACCTCGACCATGCCCGCCGGGTCGAGCCCATTGGTCGGTTCGTCGAGAATGATCAGGTCAGGATCGTGGATGAGGGTCCAGGCGATCCCGAGCCGCTGCTTCATGCCGAGCGAGTACTGGCCGAAGCGGCGGTTCGCGGCCTCGGTGAGGTCGACCAGACGCAGCACCTCGTGGATGCGGCGGGCCGGGATGCCGCCGCGCAGCGCCCCGAGGACCGACAGGTTGTCGAATCCGCTGAGGTAGGGGTAGAAGGACGGCGCCTCGATGATCGCGCCGACCCGCCCGAGCGCCTCGGCGCGGTGCCCGGCGCCGAAGCCGAACAGTTCGACCTGTCCCGCGGTGGGCTCAACCAGCCCCAGCAGCATCGAGATCGTCGTGCTCTTGCCCGAACCGTTGGGTCCCAGGAAGCCGTAGACCTCCCCGGCGCGGACGGCGAACGAGACGTCCTGTACCGCGTAAAGATCGCCATAGCGCTTGGTGAGGCCGGTTGCCCTGAGGACGACGTCGTCGCGTCCCGCGGCGCCGTCGCGTGCGCGTGGCACGGTAGCCACTCCGACCGGGTCCTCCACCCGTGCTCCCACGACCATGGACAACACCTCCTTGCCATCTCCCGTCACCCCGGATCGTCACCGGTGCCGGCCGGGTCTCCAGCCCGACGATCTCCAGGGTAGAGCCCGGCTGTGACGCCGGTTTGACGAAGTTGTGTCCGAAGTGTGAACGCGGGCGCGGTCGTGATACGTGCGTTCCGAAACGTCCCGCGCCGTGGGATGCCCTCGAGCACGGTAGGATGCACCGGGTGCCGCGGCCGGGGGAGCAACCTCGACCCGCTCCGTGTCCGTGGTGATGCCGGTCGGAAGGAGGTAGCAGATGGACGCCGCTCGGCTGCGCGTGGCGGTGATCGGCCTCGGGCTTTGGGGGGCCAGGGCGCACCTGCCGGCGCTGGTCGCCTGCCCAGACGTAGAACTGGTCGCCCTCGCGGATCCAGATGTCGTCGCGCGCGGTGCGGTCGCCGCGGCCCACGGGATACGTGACGTCTTCGACGACGGCGCGCGGCTGCTGGAGTCGGTCGAACACCTCGACGCCGTCGTCGTGGCGACGCCCACCGACACGCACCATGACCTGGTGCTGGCGGCCTGCCGGCGCGGGCTGCACCTCCTCTGCGAGAAGCCACTGGCCCTCGACCTCCCCCAGGCCCGACGGATGGTGGAGTCGCTGGAGGCCAGCGGGCGTATCGGGAAGATCGGCTTCCTGTTTCGCTTCTCGCCGGCCATGTCCCGGCTGCGCCAGCTGGTGGCAGAGGGCGCGATCGGGGAGGTGCAACTGGTCGAGGTGCGGGCGGTCAACGCACAGTTCGCTGACCCGGCCCGTCCGCTGCACTGGAAGATGCGGCGCGCGAGGGCGAACGGCGGAGCATTCGTCGAATACGGAGCGCACAGCCTGGACCTCGCGCAGTGGCTGGCGGGACCCATTACGCGGGTCGTGGCGCACGGGCTAACCCTGGTGCCCGAGCGGCCGGACCGTCGGGGCGGGACCGCGGCGGTCGACGTAGACGATGCGGCGACGGTGATCGCGGTGCACGCCGGTGGCGCGGAGTCGGTGGTGCGGGTCGGCTGGGCATCCTATCCAGTCGGTGGCGACGGGCTGCGGGTCTACGGCTCACGCGGCTCGCTGGCCTGGGAGCTCGACCCGAGCACCCATCGCGCCGAGCGGCTGCTACGGTCGACGCCGGGGTCCGCCGAGCCAGAGGTGCTGACGGAGCTGACGGTCTCGTGGGATCCCGACGCCGCGGACGGAGCGCTGGGGCTGTCGGCGCGCTACAACGCCGGACTGGTGCGCAGCTTCGTCGACGACGTACGGTCGGGGATCCAGACGAGCCCGAGCTTCAGGGATGGGCTACGGGCGCAGGCGGCGCTCGCGGCGGTGCGCCGGTCCCTCGACGCGGGCGCTTGGGTCGAGATCGACCCGATTCCGTAGCCGAGAGTTGGAGTCGCGCGGCGCGGCGCGGTACGGCGGGGTGGCTGGCTAGCAGGGGCGGGGACGACTTGAGACGCGCCGTTGCCCGAACAGTCCGCGACGGCTGTCTCAGCCGCCGTCGGCAAACGCCTGCGAAGTCGCCGGAGTCTGCAGCGCCGGGATGAGCTCGGGCCGCCGACGAAGCAGGCGAGTGAGGCGCGGCGCCGCCCGGAGCGCCACGAGGGCCAGCCGCGACGGATAGTCGATGTCGCCAAAGCGATCCACGATCAGACGAATACCCGGCACCTGGAGCCAGCGCAGGCCCCAATCGAGGTCCTCGTCGGAGAGCTCGCGGTAGACCTGCCGCAGCGCGGCCGCCCGATCGAGCTCGCCGCCGAGGTCGGCGCGCCAGCGGGTGTCGTAGGCCGCCAGGCGCGCGCTCGACGTGTCGTCCGCACGCAGGGCGTCCACCGCGGCCGCGGCGCAGTGCGCCGCGCAGACGAGCGACGTGTAGAGACCACCGCCGCTGGTCGGCTTGGCCTGACCGGCGGCATCGCCGACAACCAGACCGTGGTCTCCCACCGTGACCGGTCGCGGACCGAGCGGGATCAACCCGCCGGT
Source organism: Thermomicrobiaceae bacterium (assembly GCA_035532355.1). Lineage (GTDB taxonomy): Bacteria > Chloroflexota > Chloroflexia > Thermomicrobiales > Thermomicrobiaceae > DASSZN01. The sequence goes on from DATKRJ010000361.1 coordinate 14,686, forward strand.
CTGGCTGAGAATCTCCATGCCGGCGAAGACCTGCGGATGGTCTGACACCAGCGCGCGCAGGTAAGCCGTCCCGGACCCGCCGCGGCTGCTGCCCCATCCGATCCGGAAGCGACTGTCACCGAGCGGGATAGCCCAGGCAAAGAACCCGGGTCCGTAGCGGGCGCCGGCGAAGAGCTGGACCTCGTCGCGCGGCTGGGGCCGCGGCAGCCGCACGTCCGCGCCGCGGGCGCGCAGGAACTCGGCCGGTTCGGGCAAGCCGAGGAACGACGCCACCACCGAGCGTGGGCCGTCGGCCCCGATCACCAGCCGTGCCTCGAAGTGGACGCCGCAGCCGCCGCGCCGCGCCTCGATGGTGACGCCGCCCGGCCGCCGTACCAGCCGGGTCACCTGCGTGCCGGTCCACAGCTCGACGCCGGCCTCCAGCGCCTGCGCCATGATCGCCTCGTCGAACCGGCTGCGGTCCATCACGTAGGCGTGGATGCGGTCGCCGCCGAGCTCGTAGCGCTCGCCGCTGGGGGAGTGTACGGTGGCGCCGAATAGCGGGTTGAGCGCCAGGTTCGGGTCGAGGCCGGCACGCTCCAGGGTCCGCCGGGTGACGAGTCCAGAGCACTGCACCGGGTACCCGATCCGTTCGTCCCGCTCGAGCACCGCCACGGTGAATCCGGCGCCGGCGACGTCACGCGCGACCGCCGCGCCGGCAGGCCCGCCGCCGACCACCAGGGCGTCGTACCGGTGTCCCGTCACTTCCCACTCCAAGGCTGTGCGGCGACGTACGTGCCGCGGACCACGAGGCGCTTGGTGTACCGCGCCGCGGTGGTGTCCCAGATCCCCGCGTCGGTGAGCAGAGTCAGCGTCGGAGTGCTGGTCGGCAGCAGCATATCGGTCTGGTCCGCCGGGACCTCCTGCAGCGACGTGACGCGGTACACGTAGGCGACGCTGCCGGCGGCCACGGTGACCTCATCGCCGGCCGTCAGGGTGTCGAGGTGCTCGAAGACCGCCGCCGCCCCGGCGCGGGCGCCGTAGATCACCGTGTTCCCTGCCGTCCCCGGCATCGCGCTGCCGAGGATCCAACCGACCACCGCGGTCGTCGGCGGCTGGTCGGCCATCGGGAAGACCTCGACGTTGACGCCGATGCGCGGGATCACGAGCTGCGAGGGAGGCGACGGTGCCTTCGCACTGACCGGCGTGTCTGCCGGCATCCCCGTCCCCGGCAACGAGGTCGGTACCGGCACTAGCGCGGTGGGCATCTGCAACTGGGTCCGCCCGTTCGTCGTCTGGACGTAGATCCTGCCGCTGGGCGAGCGCCACTCACGGAACGCCAGCACACCGACGGCTCCCAGCACAACCAGGACCACGAGTGCGACCACGCTCCCGCAGCCGATGAGAATCCGTCTTCTCCAGCGAGGTCCGGTGCCACGCACTGGTTTGGGATCAGACACGCTGTCGAACTCGCGCTCCAACACGGCGGATCGGCCGCGTCGATCTGCTGTGGAACGCCATCACCCCTGCAGTACCCTCGACTCAGCCATGGCGGATCAGCGACGGGAACGATGCCGGACCGGCGTGCTGGGAACCCGGCAGCGCCGAGAACGTCCGCGCGCCGGAGCCGAGCGAGCTCTCAAAGTAGAACTGGAACGGTCTCGAGAACGGGCCGGTAAACCCCGGGACCATGAAGACCGGCACGCCCGAGACGATGGTGCCCACCGTCGGGTCCGACACCGTCAGCAGACACAGGTTCGAGGTGACCATATCGAACATGGCCATCTTCGGAACCTGCGGCTGCGGGAAGCCCGGGACGTTCCACGAGTTGATGCCGGTCAGGTCGAGGTTCATCCCCGAGCCGGTGCCGGTGCCCGAGGCCGAGCCGGGCATGCCATTGGTCAGGCCGCGGTACGTCCACGAGATGGAGTACGAGCCGGCGGTGCCGGAGAAGCGGGCGGTGAGCGTGCCGACCTCGAGCACGTTGATGATCGGAACGCGGTTGAAGGTGAACATGGTGATCGACGCGTTCGGGTCCGCGGCCTGGGACGACGGCGCGGCAGCCGTGCTCGACACTGGAATTGCCAGACCGGCGATCACCAGGAACAGGGCGGAAACCAGCACTCGCAGTCGTCGCCATTCCATCATATGGGGCCCCTTCCCTCGGCCGGCGTCCCGGACCAGATAGTCGAGGCAGTGCAGAACGCACTCGACATAGCGTCACGATTCGCGCGATCCTCAACCGCAGTATAGGATGAACTGGATGCGTGGTCAACCGGGACCTTCAGGTCGCCTCCACGACCCGAATGAGGCAGGTAGATGGGACTCTTGGGCTACGGACGATCGGGCTGCCGTTCCGGATAGTGCCGATCACGCGGGCGCGCCTCGCCTCAATCTAAATCAATGCAGGCGGGAAGCCGGCGCGAAATGGCAGTAGCGGCAGAGGCCGGCACGCGGCCGTCGGGGCAGATGACGTAGCCGGCCGGGATCCCGCACGTTTATGCTAGATACGTACTCAATACCGGCGGCACGCGAGGGAGCCTTGGGCTGACCGACCGAGCGATCGATACCGAGCGCGTTGAGTTCCGACCGATCGAGCCGACCGTCGAGCCGGGGTTTCGGCGTCGGCTCGCGGCGATTCCGACGTCGCGGGTCGCGCTCGTCTACCTCATGGCGATCGCCGGCGCTGAGGTCATCACCGCGCTGGTCAACCCCACCTGGGGCGTGGTGGCGCACGTTGTCATCCTGGGGAACCTGCTAATCCACGCGGGGATGGCGCGCACCTCATGGGATCGCGCGCTCTACCTGTCGCTGGTGATCGCCCCGGTCATTCGGATCGTGTCACTCGGCATGCCGCTTGGCCAGTTTCCGCAGGAGTGGTGGTATGCGCTGTCGAGCGTCCCACTTTACGCGGTGTGTTACGCGCTGGTCCGCTCCATTCCGCTAACGCGGCGACAGATCGCGGTGCAGCTGCCGCGAGCGCGAGACTGGCCGGTTACGCTGGCGGTCGCGGCGTCGGGGATCGGGCTGGGCTGGATCGAATACCATATCCTGCACCAGGCGCCGCTCGCGCCGTCGCTGGGACTGGAGGTCATCGCCGTTCCGTCGGTGATCCTGCTGGTCGGAACCGGAGCGATCGAGGAGTTGATCTTCCGGGGCATTCTGCAGTCGACGGCGGAGGAAGTCTTTGGGCGGTGGCCCGGAATCGTCTTCGTGAGCATGCTGTTCGCCGTGCTCCATACCGGCCACATGTCCGCGGTGGACGTCGTCTTCGTGTTCGGGGTGGCGGTGTACTTCGCGGCGGTGGTGCGCTGGACGCGCACGCTCATCGGCGTGTCACTGGCACACGGCGTAACCAACATCGCGCTGTTCATCGTCTTCCCGCTGCTGCTCCGCTAGTGGCCGGCGTCAACCGTGAACCGGGGACGAAATCCCCCAAATGGGCCAGGTCGCGGGTTCTTGACCTGGACGGTCGGGGGCGTTACACTGAGCACAACGAGTTTAGTTGACCGATCCGATTGTGGGGTTGCCGATGACCACGACCGTCACGACCGTCACGGTGACGACCGTCACCAATATGGGGCTCGCGGCGGGGCTGGGGCTGATCACGACCTTGGCGCTGATTGCCATCCTGATCGCCAAGGAGATCACCGCGGCGACGCCGGGTCAGGTGAGCGTCCGCTGGGGGCGCACGCTCAACATCGGCATGGTTCCGCTGCTGATCGCGTTCGCCGTCATCGTGGTCGTCAAGCTGTCCCAGGTTCTGTAGCGCTCTCACACACCACGCGCCGCTCATCCGCCGTGCGCAAGCACGGCGGTTCTGTTGCCCGCCGGTGACTCCCCGGACGAGCCGGCCCTCCGGTACCGGACCGGTCGCACGGACCGGTGTCAGGGCGTTGTCACTCCGGGTGCGAGCCGTGGCCGGCCATGGGTATACTCCAGCGATGGAGTCGCTGCGATGAGGATTCGGGTAGAGGGCGATCGGAACCGTACCCGTGAGATCCTCCCGCGCGAGCACGCCGCCCAGCGTACGCCCGAACAGGCGAGTGTGCGCGATTGGTGGGAGCTCGGTCTTTTGGGTCTGGTGGCCGTGTTCGGCACGCTCGCGCCGCTGCTCGACGCGCCGATCTGGGTCCGCACCGCGCTGGGTATCCCGCTCGTGCTCTTCGTACCGGGCTACGCGCTGGTATCCGCGCTCTTCCCATCGGGCGAGGCCATCGACGGGATCGAGCGGATCGCGCTGGGCTTCGGGCTGTCGCTCGCGCTGATCCCGCTCATCGCGCTCGGTATCCAGTACTCGCCCTGGCGACTGACGCTCGGCCCGATCCTGGGCGGGCTACTCGGGTCGACCATCGTCTTCTCCGCGATCGCGGTCTGGCGTCGCCGGCGGACCGCGCCGGAGGAACGCTTCGTCGCCGTCATCCCGCGACCCGCCGTGCCGCCGCCGCGCACCTGGGATCGGACGACGAAGTTCGCCGTCGGCCTGCTGGTAGTGTCGCTGCTGCTGCTGGGCGGCTCGGGGGCGGTGCTGGTGGTGGAGCGGCTGCAGGGCGATCCGATGACGGAGTTCGCCCTCTACAACGCCGACGGAAGGCCGGAGTTCTACCCGCGGGACCTGGTGCCGGGGACGAGCGCGACCGTCAAGGTCCAGGTGGTCAACGACGAAGGCCACGATCAACGCTACCGCATGCTGGTCACCGCAGATGCGCAGGAGATCGGCAGCGTCAGCGACATCGCGGTGCCGCGGGGCGGCTCCTGGGAGCAGCCGGTCGCGATCCACGTGCCGGCGTTGGGCCAGCAGATCCCGGTTCTCTTCGAGCTCTTCAAGCAGGAGCAGCCCGCTGGGTCCGCGCCGTACCGCACGCTCCGGCTGTTCGTCAACGGCGTACCGCCGTCGCCGACACCCTGATCGGCGACTCCCCGAGCACGCACGGTCCCCCCGGCGCCCCATGACCCAGCGGACGACACTGTCGCGCGAGCGCAGCCAGGGCAGCCCGATAGCGGCGCACCGTACGTGCCCGCGTGACTGACCAACCGCGGGCTCGACGTCGCCTCGCCGACCCACCGGTCTTCCTCCGAATGTCGGCCAACGATCCCAGGGGCGCGGGCCTTGCGGACCGTTGACGGCTCAACGGACGCCGTATCCGCCGAGCGCGCTCCGCCGTCGCGCAACCGACCGCCGGGCCAGAGCTCCGTGCGTCCATCGCCCGCGCAGGTCGGCTGGTTCGCCATGCTTTCCGTGCGGGTGGGCGATGCGGTATTCTTCACGGAGTGTACGTACATGACGGCGAGGTGCGCCAGCCGATGGACCGCGGCGGAGCCGGTGCCAATGCGTCGAGTTGCCCGCTGCTCCAGCTGCAGGCGGAGGGATCGCGCTGCGACGCGCGGACGCCCGCCAGGAAGGTCGGCGCCGATTACCAGGCGCGCTACTGCCTGACGTCCAGCTATCCCGCGTGCCGGCACTTCCAGGCGACGCGCCGGCCGAGCGAGGAGATGTGGATGCGCTCGCGACGCCGCTTCGTCTCGATCGTCACAGCGGTGGCCATCCTGGCCTTCGTCGCCGGGGTGGGTTTCTCCGGCGCCACCGCGCAACTGGCGCACGATCTGGCAGCCGCGCTCGGAAGTGCCCCGGCCGTGGCGTCGAACGCGCGACGCCCGACAGCCGTGTCGACCGAGCCGCGGCCCGCCGCGGTCGTGACCGGCACGGCTACGTCGATGACCCTGCCGGACCTGACCATGGCCACTCCGTCGGCCGTTGGCCAATTCGGTGCGGCCACGCCGGAGGCGGTCGCGGCGCTGGCCGCGACCCCGACGTCGACACCCGTTGTGCCGACGCCCACGCCGACACCCATACCGTTACCATCCCCGACCCCGGCTGCGGCGGCGGTCTCCACCGCTACCCCGGCGCCGTCGTCGACAGCCGCTCCGACTCCGACGGCGGCCGGGGTGAGCGGTCCGGCGGTCTACACCGTAGGAGCGGGCGACACCCTGGGTGGCGTCGCGGCGCGGTACGGCACCACCGTCGCGCTGCTACAGGCCGCCAACGCGCTGGGGACCAGCGTCGGCATCCAGCCGGGCCAGCAGCTCTTCGTGCCGGGGCCGGATGGCCGGCTGCCGACCGCCGCCCCCTACCTGGCGGTGCGCCAGGTCCAGGCCGGCGAGTCGCTGAGCCAGATCGCCAACGGCTACGGGGATACCAGCGCGGAGGTGGCCGTGGCCAATCAGATCACCGATCCCAACTACGTCCAGCCGGGCTGGGTGCTCGTGATCCCACGTCCGGCTGCCGCCACACCGTCGCCATAGTCGTCCGCACCGGTCGCGCGGGCCGCTGAGATAGGATGGGAACGTGACACCGCTGAGACTGGTCGTCGAACCGCAGGAGCCACTGATCGACACCCGCCTGTCGATCCGCGTGGTCGGCGCTCCGGTAGGAGCACGGGTCATGCTTCGCGCCACGCTGCGGGACGCGTTCGGGCGCGACTGGTCCGCGCGTGCGTCATTCGTCGCGGACGACGGTGGCTGCGTGGACCTCTCCGAGCAGCCGCCGCTGGGCGGCGACTACGCCGGGGTCGACGCCATGGGGTTGTTGCGCGCCATGCAGCCGGACGCGGCCGGCCCGGCGGGACCGCCGACACCGCAGCGCGAGCTCGAGCCGCTGTCGACGACCGTGACGGCGTCGATCGACGGGGAGTCGGCCGCGTCGATCACTGTCGAGCGGCTGGCGATGGCCCGGGGTGTTCGCCGCGTTCCGGTGCGCGAGCGCGGGCTGGTGGGGACCCTCTTCGAGCCCCCGAACGCGCCGGCGCCCGGAGTGATCGTGCTCGGTGGCTCGGGCGGCGGCCTGTCGGAGACGCGTGCCGCGCTGCTCGCCTCGCACGGGCTGACGACGCTCGCGCTGGCCTACTTCAACGTCGACGGCCTGCCGCCGGACCTGGTCGAGATCCCGCTCGAGTACTTCTCGACGGCCATCGACTGGCTGCTGGACCAGCCGGCCGTGCGCGGGACGCGCCTGGCGGTGCTGGGTCAGTCGCGCGGTGGCGAGCTTGCGCTGCTGCTCGGCGCCACCTTCGCGCGTATCGGCGCCGTGGTGGCCTACGTGCCGAGCGGTGTGGTCCACGCCGCGATCGCGCGAGAGGCCGGCGCCCGCACGCGAGCCTCCTGGACTTTCCACGGGCGGGCGCTGCCTTTCGTGCCGCGCGACGAGGCGATCCCGGAGGCGTTCGCCGAGCCGGTGCCGCTCACGCCGATGTATCGCGCGGCGATCGCCGACGAGGGAGCGGTGGAGCGCGCCACGATCCCGGTGGAGCGAATCGATGGGCCGGTGCTGTTGCTCTCGGGTGACGACGACCAGATGTGGCCCTCGACCGCGCTCGCGGAGATCGCGGTGGAGCGGCTGCGCATGTCCGGCTTCCGCCACCCGCTGACCCACATCCACTATCCGAACGCCGGTCACAGCCTGACGACCCCGTACCTGCCGAGCGGTCCATCCGCGAGCTTCCACCCGGTCCGTCGCCGGGTGATGGCCTACGGCGGCACGCGCCAGGGCAACGCCGTAGCGGGAGAGGACGCCTGGTGGCGGAGCATTGACCTGCTGCGTTCCGACTGGTGGGACCGCCCCGAGCCGTGAGCCACCGGCGCGGCGGCGACGTGCCCGCTGACCGCGCGGACGGAGCTGACCGATCCACGCTCGGCGGGTCACCGGCCCGCTCACCGCATCCTAACGCCCTCTCGGACCCACGCGAGCGCTCGTAACGACATCGGTCGACCGGTGATCGACAGGCCGCGCCGGCGAAGCCCCGGTTCCGCACGCGATACCACCCCGCGTGTGGCCAACGTTGGCGGTACCGGGAGTCCGTCATCGATCGAGCAACACGACGTGGTACTGCGGACGTGCTTCTGGTCCGGCACGATGGATTATCGCAGAGATACATCCTAAGTTATGCTGATCCGGCCTCACGTTGTCGCGATACTTGCGCACCTGTTGACACATCGGCAGGCCGATCTATACTGAAGACACGAAGTCGATCCGAGAGCCGGGACGGGCCGGGCGACGCGGGGCGCGACTGCGCTGCGCGTCCCGCGTACCTGGATACCCGGCCACTCACGGCCGGTGGACTGGCGAGCGGGTGAGGAACCCTGCCCTAGCCTTCCACGGCCGGCGGCCTACCGTACTTCTCGGGCGAGGTGACCTGCGGACGGTCGGCATACCGGGAGGAGGCGTGGGGCACGGCGGCCCGCCCAGGCCGGCGTCGAGCGGCGACGAGCGTGGGACGAGGGCAGCGGTGCGAACCGCTGCTTCATCGGTTCCGGGCCGCGGCCGCCCAGACTCGTCGCGCGACTCGGACCGTGTGCCGGTCCGGTACGAGCCAGGCTCCTGGCGATTTCAGAGGAGAGTCGCAATGCAGCGAACCCTCCGTCGGCGCGGGCAGCGTCTGCCCGTCGATGGGTTTCACTCGCCAGAGGTTCCGGAGTCAGATCCGGCGCGGCAGCCGCTCATCCCCATCCCGCGACCCCTGGTGCTACCCAACATCACCCGTCGGCAACTTCTGAAGCTCGGCCTTGCCGGAGCCGCGGCGCTGGCCGTCGCGCCGGCCGCGGTCCTGACGCAGCCCGCGAGGCCGGCCGCCGCCGGTCCAACCCTCCCGCCGCTCATGGTCGACGGACCAATCTACAAGAAGTGGCTCAAACTGGGCGGCGCGGCGGTCGTGGGCGACGCGACCGCCACGCAGGCATTCACCCCGGACTTCGGCGGGCTGTACCAGACGTTCACCAACGGCGTCATCATCTACTCCGACGACTGGGGTGCCTGGCTCGTCTCCCAGACGATCTACTCCGCCTGGGCTGCGCTCGTTGGACAGACGGCCTTTGACGGTGAGGACCTGCTGACCTACGTCGGCTACCCGACCCAGGACTACGTCGTCTCGTCGGGGGTGCAGACCGGGTATTTCGCGCGCGGCATGATCGTCGTCAACGGTAGCGTGGCGACGCTGGTCTACGGCTACATCTACGAGCACTACTTCCGCGTCACCCCATCGCTCGGGCTGCCTACCGCCGACCAGGCGCCCGCTCCCGGAGGCGGTTTGTCGCAGTCATTCCAGGGCGGCGACATCTACTGGCAAGGGGGCAGCTCCACGGCCGCCGCCGCGGTCATCGACCCGATCAAAGCGCGCTGGCTGGCGACGGGCGGCGCGGGCGGGTCGCTCGGCTACCCGCTGGGGGATCAGCAGCCGGTGGTCCAGGACGGGACCGGCGTGATCCTCGGCT
>DATKRJ010000362.1:0-13429 GCA_035532355.1 Thermomicrobiaceae bacterium
GCTGGAGAGTTCCCCGTTGGAGAAGGCCGCGTTGATCTTGTCGGTGCCCACCCCCGGGATCGGCACCAGCGTGTCGCGCGGGATCGACATCATGCCGACCGTCTTGGCCACCGGGTCGATCGAGGCCACGATGATGGTGTCGGACAGCGCCGGCTCCCCCGACGCCTTGCGCGCCTGGTTGGTGTCGGCCCCTAACAGCAGGATGTTGATGCGCTGTTTCCCCGTCCAGTCGGGCTGCTCTGCCGCGGCGGTCACGTTGGGCACGATGACCGGTGTGCCCTGAGCGTTGACCGTCACGACGGGGCGCGGCGCCGACGGTACGAAGATCTGCTGGTAGGCCGCGCGCGCGCTCAGCAGGAAGTTCCCGACCATCACGCCGACGATCACCAGGAGCACCAGCGGCGTGCCGATCAGGGCGATGCGCTTGCGCGACCAGCGGCGCGATCGGGCTGGCACGAGCGGGATTGAACCCGCCGGACGGCCGACCGGGCGGGCGTGCTGTGGCGCGGGCCGGAGCGAGCGCACCGGCACGACACCGCTCTGCTCCTGCCGGCCACGCCGGATCTCGGCGGCATTAAGGCGCTGCGGAGTGCGCGGCTCGATCGCGGCCGAGTCAGCCTCCGGCGTCGGGCCGGCAGACCCGGCGGGGAGTGGCTGCGCATCCTGGGCCGCGGGTCGCTGCTCGCGGGCGCGGCGCACGTCGGCCGCACTCAATCGTTTCCCGCCACCGTAGCGTGGGTGCGGGTTCATCCGGCGAGGTTGACGGGGCATCGCTTCACTCTCGGCTGGCGCCGCGCCGCGTGACCGGCCGGCACTCACGTCCTACCAGGCTACGCCTGCCGTCCTCGGTTGTACCATATCGCTGGGGCCGGACCGCCGCCGGTCGCGGCGCGCTTGACCGCGGACTCGGCCGCGCCCCATACTGTACGTACGGTTACACCGCCGCCGCACGTCCGTCAGCATCTAAACGCGCGAGGCGGACCAAGAGTCACACCCACGCGTGAGGAGACCCCATGATCCTGTCCGACCGTGAGATTCTGGAGGCGCTCGAGCGCGGCCGCATCACGATCGCGCCGGCGCCCGACCTCGATCGCCAGCTGGGGTCCTGCTCGATCGACTTCCGGCTGGGCAACACCTTCATGGTCTTCGAGCACTCGCGCTTCTCCTACATCGACCCGCGTCATCCCCAGTCGATCGGGGAGGCGATGCGGACGATCGTGGTGCCGGACGATGAGGCGTTTATCATGCAGGCGGGCGACTTTGCGCTCGCCTCGACGCTGGAGTCGCTGGAGCTGCCCGACGACCTGCTGGGGCGGATCGAGGGCCGCAGCAGCATTGCCCGGCTGGGCATCACGGTGCACAGCACCGCCGCGGTCTTCGAGCCGGGCTGGGTGGGCACGGCGACGATGGAGCTCTCCAACCTGGGCCGGATGGCGGTGGCCCTCTACCCGGGGATGCGGATCTGCTCCTTCACCTTCGAGCAGCTCACCTCCCCGGCGCTCGTGCCCTATCGCCTGAAGAAGGGCAACAAGTATGCCGGGCAGATGGACCCCAAGCCGAGCCGCCTGGCGGAGGAGCTGGGCCGGCGCGTCGAGGAGCTGTAAGCCCCGATAGGCGGGCCCATTTGCCCGGTGGGGCACGATTCATCGCGCCCGGGGCGATCCTCCAGACCAGGCGGTTCGGCGCCGACGCGCGTCAGCCGACGTGCTTGAAGCGCAGGTACCAGCGCTTGTAGTCGTACTCGCCCTTCTTGGCCTCCTCGGCCGCGAGCGCCTGGGCCGAGGCCGGCGCCGGCACGATCACCTCGTCGCCGGGCGTCCAGTTCGCCGGGGTCGAGACGCCGTAGCTGTCGGTCGTCTGCAGCGCGTCGAGCACACGCAGGAACTCGTTCATCCAGCGGCCGGTCGTGAGCGGGTAGTAGACCATGGCCCGCAGCACGCGCTTCGGGTCGATGATGAAGACGGCCCGCACCGCCGCGGTCGCCGAGGCGCCCGGGTGGATCATGCCGTAGAGCTGGGCGACCTTGGTGTCGAGGTCGGCGATGACCGGGAACGGCACGGTGACGCCCAGGTTCTGCTCGATGTCCCGCATCCAGGCCAGATGTGACGGCACGGAATCGACGGAGAGGCCGAGCAGCTGCGCGTTGCGCCGCTCGAACTCGGGGGCCAGCTGGGCGAAGGCCATGAACTCGGTGGTGCAGACCGGGGTGAAGTCGGCCGGATGGCTGAAGAGGACGACCCACCTGCCGGCACCAGTGTAGTCGGAGAGCCGCTTGACCCCGTGGGTCGTCGCCGCCTCGAAGTCCGGCGCCGGCTCGTTCAGACGCGGCAGGCTGGGGACGGCACCCGTCTCGATAGTCTCCACGCGTTGCATCTCCCTTCGTGGTGCGGCCGCCGCCGGCGGACCGCGCCGCAGCGCGGCGACCTGCGCCGACGATTATCGCCGCTCCGCGGTCCAGCCGTCGCGCACCGTCGCGTCGCCGGCTGCCGGGCGAGGCGGCTGCTGCCACCTTACGTCGTCACGGGAGTCGTCGCCGCATCAGCACGGCGGGCACGTGTGGCAGTTTCGTTGCAGGTCGCGACGCGGGTGCAGCCCAAGACATCAGCCGGGAGTTGATCAACTCCCGGCGGGCTTGGCCGGCGTCGGGGTCACCCCGGCCTCACGGTCCTCGAAGCGCGCCAGAATGAAGAGGAGTGACGAGAGCCGGTTGAGGTAGACGAGCACCTGCTCGTTGTCGATCTCCCCGTCGTGCGCCAGCCGGACCGCCAGGCGCTCGGCGCGCCGCACGACCGTGCGGGCCACGTCGAGCACGCCGCCCGGGACGGTGTCGCCGGGCAGGACGAAGTGGGGTGGCAGCGGGACCTCGGCGCTGAGTTGGTCGGTCTCCCGCTCGATGCGCGCCACCTGCTCGGCCGTCACGTGGTAGCGCCGCTGAGGCATGTCCGGCGCGAACGCCAGCTCCGCCATCATCAGGTAGAGGTCGCGCTGGACGTCGACCAGGATCTGCTTGGTCCGTGGGCTCCCGGCGAGGGCGCGGGCCAGCCCGATGAAGGAAGTCGCCTCGTCGAGCGTACCGTACGTCTCCGGGCGCGGCGCGTCCTTGGAAACCCGGCCGCCCAGGAGGTCGGTGTAGCCCTCGTCGCCCTTGCGCGTGTAGAACATCGTCTGCCTCCGTGCGTCCGTCGGGGCGCGGGGCCCGCTCGCGTGCCCGCCACGCCCCCAATCCCTCGCCGCCGATCATACATGCCCCACATGCCCCGCATGCACCAGACGCCCTACACGGCGCGCCCGCGCCGGACGTCGACTCCCTGTCACGTAACCGACACCTTTCCCCCGCGCAATAGCACGCCCCTGAGACGGGTACTCGACAACACTGGGACATGGACGGGAGCGCGCCCGGTGAGGAGCGAACTATGCAGAGCATGCAGGAGGCCGCGCTGGCGAGCCCAGGCGCCGCGGGGGAGTCGCCTGCCGACTTCATCGTCGTCGATGGGCTGACCAAGAGCTTCGGCAGCGTGGTCGCGGTCGACGCCGTGAGCTTCAGCATCCGGCGGGAGGAGATCTTCGGCCTGCTCGGGCCCAACGGCGCCGGTAAGTCGACGCTGATCCGCATGCTGGCGACGGTGCTGCCGGCGGACGCGGGCGACGCGACGATCGGCGGCTTCTCGGTGCGCCACCAGGCGGACCGCGTCCGCGAGCAGATCGGCGTCTGCCCCCAGGAGATCGCGCTCTACGAGGACCTCTCGGGGCTCGACAACCTGCTCTTCTTCGGGGCGATGGTCGGGCTCGAGCGGCACCGCAGGCGCGAGCGCGCCGACGAGATCCTGGCGGCCACCGGCCTGACCGAGCACGCGCACCAGCGAGTATCGGCCTTCTCCGGCGGCATGAAGCGGCGCCTCAATGTGGGCGTGGCGCTGATGGGACGGCCAGCGTTGCTGTTCCTCGACGAGCCGACCGTCGGCATCGACCCGCAGTCGCGCAACAGCATCTTCGAGATGGTCGAGCGGCTCAACGGCGAGGGCATGTGCGTCGTCTACACCACGCACTACATGGAGGAGGCCGACCGGCTCTGCGACCGGGTCGCGATCATCGACAACGGCCGCATCGCCGCGCTGGACACCCCGGCCACGCTCAAGGCGCGCTTCGGCCCGCCGGAGAAGGTCACGCTCGAAGAGGTCTTCCTGAACCTGACCGGCAAGCGGCTGCGCGACTAGCGAGGGAGGCGTGGCGATGTTCGACCGGCTCCTGCGCGTGGCGCTGCGCGAGGTGAAGGCCTACGCGGCCGATCGGGGCGACCTCTTCTTCAGCCTGCTGCTGCCGATCGCCGTGCTGGCCCTGATGCTGGGGGCCTTCAGCGGCAGCGGGCAGTTCAACGCCACCGCCTCCGTCGTCGACCGGGACGGCGGCCCGGTCGCCCAGGCGCTGCTGGCACAGCTGCGCGCGGTACCGGGCCTGGAGGTGAAGCTGCTCGCGCCGGCCGACGCCCAGCGGCAACTCGACCGCTCCGAGATCCTGCTCTACACCGAGATTCCGGCCGGGTTCTCCCAGGCGCTGGCGAGCGGTCAGCCGGTCGAGGTCGTGCGGCACCAGCGCGGCAACGGCGCCGAGGCCGACCAGATCGTGGCGGCACTCGTCCAGGCGGCGGCCCAGCGCGTCGGGACGGAGATCCGCGTGCGAACCCAGGTCGCGGCCGCGCTCGACACGGCGGGGGTGAGCGTGCCGGCGGCGCAGCTGCAGGCGGCGGTCGCCCAGCAGGTGGCCGCGGCCGACGCCAGTCCGCCGGTGGCGGTCGTGACCGAGGGGACGGGCCGGCAGACCGACCCGGCGGAGACCTTCTTCCCCAACGTGACAGTGATGTTCATCCTCTTCTCGATCACCCTCAACGCCCAGTCGCTCGTCCAGGAGCGCCGCCAGGGGACGCTGGAGCGCCTGATGGCCACCCGGCTGAGCGAGAACGAATTCCTGGCCGGTAAGTTCATCGGCAACGTCTTTCGGGGGCTGATCCAGCTGGGTCTGCTCTTCGGGCTAGGGGCCATCGTGTTCCACTTCTTCACGCTGAGCTCCTTCCTCTGGAGCCTCGTGCTGGGCGTGACGGTGGTGGCGGCCTGCAGCGCCATCGGGTTGGTGGTCGCTGTGCTGTCGCGCACGCCGAACCAGGCGGTCTGGTTCGCCGTCTTCCTGACCATGGCGATGACGCTGGTGGGCGGGACCTTCTTCTCGGCGGCCGGGGTCTCGGGTCTCGGCGGCGTGGAGAAGGCGACCGTCACCTACTGGGCGAATCAGGGCTTCCACCGGCTGATCGCCGAGGGAGCCGGCCTGGCGGGCATCGCGGGCACGCTGGCGGTGATGGGCGGCATCGTCGTCGTCGGGCTGGGACTGAGCCGGGTGCTGTTCGTCCGGCAGACCGGGAGGGCGTAGCCATGAAGGCGGTACGCCAGGCGCTCGTGCTGGCCGGAAAGGACCTGCGGCTCTTCGTACGGGACCGCTTCGCGCTGGTCTTCGCGATCGCCTTCCCGATCCTGTTCATCGTCGGCTTCTCGCTGGCCTTCCGCAGCGTCAACACCGACCCGAACAAACCGGTGGAGGTCGTGCTGGTGAGCGAGGAGGGGCAGCCGGCGCTGAGCCGGCAGGTCATCGACGGGCTGGTGGCCGATCCCAACGCACACATGCGAGCGCTGGCGCCCGCCGATGCTCGCGCCCAGGTCGACGCCGGCACGCTCGGCGGCTTCATCCTCTTCCCCCAGGGCTTCAGCGACGCGATCACCGGCGGACAGCCGGCGCAGCTCCGGGTGGTGACCGGTCCGGACGCCGCCAACACGCAGGCCATGCTCGAGGGGGTCGCCTCGTCGATCGCGCTCGATCTGTCGAGCCGACAGGTGGCGATCCACGCCACCCTCGCGCTGGTCCAGCAGGCCCGGAACGCGCCGGACCAGGCCGCGCTCGGCCGGGCGCTCCAGGCGCTGACCGATCCCGCGGCACCGCAGCCGGTGGCGCCGATCACGGTGCGGACCGACCAGGTCGGCGCCGTTCAGGCGACCTCGACGGCGAGCTGGCTGCTGCCGGGCTACCTGACGATGTTCGTCTTCTTCGCGGCCGGCTTCTCGGCCGAGGAGCTGCTGCGCGAGCGGGACAATCACACGCTGGACCGGCTGCTGGCCTCGGGCGTCTCGGGCGGGACGATCCTGGCCGGGAAGTGGCTGGGGACGGGGGCACGGGCGGTCGTGCAGGCGACCGTGCTCTGGACGGCCGGCGTGCTCTTCTTCCACGTCGACATGGGGGCCGCGCCGTTCGGTACGATCCTGATCACGCTCGGCATGATCGCGGCCTCGGCCTCCTTCGGCCTGTTCGTGGCCTCGCTGGCGAAGACTGCGCGCTCGGCGAACTCGCTGGTGGTGCTCGCAGCGCTGGTGATGGCGCCGCTCGGCGGCTCCTGGTGGCCGCTCTTCATCATGCCGCACTGGATGCAGACGCTGGCCCGGATCACGCCGCACGCCTGGGCGAACGACGCCTTCAACCGGCTGCTCCTCTTCGGCGCGAGCACCAGCGACGTGCTGCCGAACCTGGCCGTGCTCCTCGGCGTCGCCGCGATCTTCGGCGCGGCCGGCTTCCTCCGGGTGCGGGTACGCGCGTGAGCGGTGAGAACGTGACGGAAGGCGGACAGCGTGGCCGTCCAGGCTGACACGCGGCGGCTCGCCGTGGGGCCGGTCGAGCCGCCGCCGCGGGGGCTCTCCACCGCCGAGGCGGTCGAGCGCCTGCGGCGGGACGGGCCGAACCGCCTGCCGGTGGCGCCGCCGCCCCCGGTGTGGCGGCTCATCGGCGCGCAGTTGGTGCACTTCTTCGCGCTGATGCTCTGGGTGGCTGGCGCGCTGGCCTTCGTCGCCGGCATGCCACAGCTCGGCATCGCCATCTTCGTGGTGGTCCTCGTCAACGGGGTGTTCGCCTTCGCCCAGGAGTACCGTGCCGAACGAGCGGCCGAGCGGCTGCGCGACCTCCTGCCGCGGCGGGTGATCGTGCTGCGGGACGGCGCGCCCGTCGAGGTCGACGCGTCCGAGTTGGTCGTCGACGACCTGGTCGTGCTGCAGCCGGGGGACCGCATCTCGGCCGACGTGCGGCTGAGCGAGGCGCACACGCTGGCGATCGATACGTCCACGCTGACCGGCGAGAGCGTGCCGGCCGCCGCCGAGGCGGGCGAACTGGTCTTCGCCGGCACGTTCGTCGTCAGCGGCGAGGGGGCGGGCCTGGTCGAGGCGACCGGGGCAGCGACGCGACTGGCCGGCATCGCCCGGATGACCCAGGGGGGACACCGGCCGCGCAGCCCGCTGGCGCGGGAGCTCGACCGGGTGGTGCGGACGGTGGCCGGCATCGCGGTCGGCGTGGGCGTGGCCTTCTTCACCCTGTCGCTGCTGCTCGGGACCTCCCCGAACTCCGGCTTCCTGTTCGCCATCGGCGTCACCGTCGCGCTGGTACCAGAGGGATTGCTGCCGACGCTGACCCTCTCGCTGGCGATGGGTGCGCAGCGCATGGCACGGCGGCACGCGCTGGTGCGACGCCTGGAGTCGGTCGAGACGCTGGGCTCGACGACCTTCATCTGCACCGACAAAACCGGCACGCTGACGCGCAACGAGATGACGGCGGTGGCCGTCTGGACGCCGGACGGGGCGGCCACGATCACCGGTGCCGGCTACGATCCGGAGTACGGGCTGGAGGTCGACCCGGCGTTGCTGCCCGCCGTGCTGGACCTCGCGCTGGTCGCCGCGCGCTGCTCGCTCGGCCGGGCGATCCTGCGGGACGGCGGCTGGGTGGCGCAGGGCGACCCGATGGAGGCGGCGCTGGACGTGCTGGCGCGGCGGCTGGGTGTCGACGTGGTCGCGGACGAGCGCGTCGCGCTGGTGACACGGCGCTTCGCCTTCGACGCCGACCGGAGACGAATGTCGATCGTGGCCGGGGACCGCCTGCTGGTCAAGGGGGCGCCCGACGCGATCCTGCCGCGCTGCCGGGACGCCGGCGAGGCCGCCGACGCGCTGGAGGCCATGGCAGACCGCGGGCTGCGGGTGATCGCCGTGGCGACACGCCCGGCGGCGGAGGTCACGGACGCGCGCTCAGCGGACGAGGCCGAGACCGGGCTGGATCTGCTCGGGCTGGTGGGGCTCGAGGACCCGCCGCGCGCGGCGGCGAGCGCGGCCATCGCGGCCTGCCGGCGGGCCGGGATCAAGGTGGCGATGGTCACCGGGGACCACCCGGCGACGGCGCGCGCCATCGCCCGGGAGGTGGGGCTGCTGGGGCCCGAGGAGATGGTGCTCGAGGGGCGCGATCTGCCGCGGGACGAGGCGGTGCTGGGGGCCCTGCTCGACCGGGACGGGGTGGTCGTGAGCCGAGTCGCGCCCGAGGACAAGCTGCGGATCGCCCGAGCGCTGCGGGCGCGCGGCCACGTGGTGGCCATGACCGGAGACGGCGTCAACGACGGCCCGGCATTGCAGGAGGCAGACATCGGGATCGCGATGGGCCGCTCCGGCACCGACGTGGCCCGGGAGGCGGCCGACCTCGTGCTGCTGGACGACGACTTCGCCACGATCGTGGCGGCGATCGAACAGGGGCGCTCGACCTTCAGCAACGTGCGGCGCTTCCTGACCTACCACCTGACCGACAACGTGGCCGAACTGACGCCATTCGTCATCTGGGCACTGTCGGGTGGGCGCTTCCCGCTCGCTCTGGGCGTGCTCCAGGTGCTCTCGCTGGACATCGGCACCGACCTGCTGCCGGCGCTGGCGCTCGGGGCGGAGCCGCCCTCGGCCGGCACCCTGCAGCGTCCGCCGGAGGGTCGACACCTGATCGACGGCAGCCTGCTGCGGCGGGTCTTCGGCGTGCTCGGGCCGGTCGAGGCCGTCGTCGAGATGCTCGCCTTCCTGGTAGCGCTGGCCGCGGCCGGCTGGCGACCGGGGATGCCCTTCCCCAGCGGCGGGGTGTTGCTGGCGGCCTCCGGCGCGGCCTTCAGTGCGGTCGTGATCGGGCAGGTGGCGAACGCCTTCGCCTGCCGCAGCGTCACCCGCTGGCCGGGCGCGCTCGGCTGGCTGAGCAACCGGCTGCTGCTGGCGGCGGTCACGGCGGAACTGCTGGCGCTGGCCGGGTTCCTGTTCGTCCCGCCGGTAGCGCGGCTCCTCAATCAGGGGCCGCCGCCCGGGCCGGGCTGGCTGGCCGCGCTGCTGGCCGCCCCGGCGGTCCTCGCGGCCGACGCCATCCACAAGCGGATCCAGGGCCGTCACTCCCGTCCCCCGCGGTTCGGGTCCCGGCTGCGCGGACGATGACGGTGGCGCGGCGCGCCACGAGTCAGCCGCACCGGATCAATCACCCCCGTGTTGTCCCGCCGGCCGGCCGCGAATCGCTCCTATATGCGCAGGTTTGATCGGCAGATATTGACATACAGGTCGCATAGGGTAGAGTACGAACACGGCCATGAGGCAGTGTCGACGAATTCCTGATGTGTGTGCGGCCCGGGTGCGCCGTGCCCGGCGACGTGCAGGCACCGGATCGTACCGGCGCCGCTGGGCGCCGAGGACTGAGGAGATCCATGCTGGGAGACGACCGTCCGAACCAGAGCGACCAGGCCGGCAAAGGGAGCGCGCCCAGCCGGCGGGATCTCCTGAAGACCGCGACCGGGGTGGTCGCGGCGACCGTCGTGGGTGGAGCACTCCTCGAGGCGAGTAAGGGTACCGCCGCAGCGGCTGGGAACAATGGTACGGGAACGACGTCGGTCGGCGATCCCGCCTTCACCTTCACCATCCATGGTGCGACCCAGGGTCAGTTCCCCGGTGACCCAGGGCAGACCGGCAACGCTATGCTCGGCTACGCCTTCCAGGAGGACACGGGCGCGCCGATCGACCCGATCTCGGGCCTGCCGACCGGCCGGCGCCAGCACAAGCCGATCGTCATCACCAAGGAGTGGGACGCATCGTCGCCGAAGATCTTCCAGGCGCTGAACACCAACGAGGTGCTCGAGGTCACGATCCTGTTCGGGCAGGCTCAGACCAACATCAAGGGCATCCCGGGGGTGGAGTTCAAGATGCAGCTGTCGAACGCCCAGGTAATCGACCAGAAGCTCTACATCAACGCCGGCGATACGGACCGGCTCGAGGACGTCTCACTTACCTATCAGAAGCTGGTCTTCAGCATGACCCAGGGCGCGACCTAGACGCCCGCCGCGCTCAACCGGGCGCTGCCGGACGGTAGAACGTGTGCAGCTCCGCGCGGGCGCGGCGGCGGTAGTTGACCCAGGGCAGCGACGGATCGGTGGCGGCCGGGGCCGGGTAGGCCATGGGCCAGGTCGCCGTGACCCGCGACATCGTGTCGTACCCCAACTCGCGGCCGAGCCGGTCAAGCCGGTCGTAGACGTTCATCAGGTAGCTAAAGTACTCCAGCACGGAGAGCGGCGCTCCGAGCTCGAGGGCCGCCACGCGCGCGTTCCAGTGCTCCACCACGTCGGCGTAGAGCGTCAGCTGCATCGACTGGTGGCGCAGCGTCGCGCCCCAGGTAGCCCGTGTCTCGTCGTCCAGGCGCCAGCAGCCGAGCGGGCAGAGGGCGTCCGGGCGCGGGCGGATCTCCCCATCCGTGACGAGCATCGGGTACGACCGGCAGGCGATCGGGCGCTCGGCGTAGATGCCGCAGCGCTCGATGCCGTCGGTCAACGTCACCAGGAAGACGCAGGGCAGCGACAGCTTGAGCGGTCCCTGCTCCTTGCGGCCGCGCTTGTCCAGGAGCAGGCCGAGTGGAGGTCCGTCGGGTGCCAGATGGAAGCCGTCGGAGCGCGGCGCGGGCAGCGCGTAGGTGACCAGGAACTGCTCCGGCCGCAGCCGCCGTCGCGTGCTGATCAGCCAGGCGTCGTAGCCGCAGACGTTGACCGCGTAGCGGCGGCAGCAGTGCCCGTCGCAGGGACACGTGCCGGTCACCGTGCTCACGACCGCACTCTCGCGGGATCGGCCGTCTCGACGGCATCGTAGACCTCCAGCAGGTAGCGGCAGTAATCCGCCAGGTCCAGGCTCACGCCCTCCGGTGCGGCAGCGACCGCGGCGTTCCAGCCGACAACCACCTCGGCGTAGTCCGCCAGCTCCTCCTCGCGATCCCGCACGGCCGCGGCCTCCTCCTCGATGTCGACGTCGGCCAGCGCCCACGTCCGGCAGCTGCAGCCGCCCGCGAGACAGAGGACCCCATCGACCGGCTCGGACGGGAAGGCCTTGCAGGACTGCGGCCGCAGCTCGCCGAGGCCGCAGAGGTGGTGGCCGTCGCGGGTGCTGAGTAGGAAGAGGCAGGGCCAGGGAGTCTTCGTGCGCCGGCTCGGCCGCTTGTTGAGCGCCAGGCGGTAGCGCCGGCCAGAATGGTCGAGCGCGAAGGCGTCCGGCGCGGGCTCGCTCTCGAAGTAGACGAGGAACGACCAGGGGACCACGTTCATCGAGCGCGCGATCCGCCAGACGTCGCGCCCGGTCAGCGTAACCAGCCGCGCCGAGCAGCAGGTCTTCTGCCGGCAGGCGAGCCAGATCGCCTCTTTGCGCGAGATGGCCCGCTCGCTCGTCGCGCTCATGCCGTCCCCTGCCTTCTCCCAGCCGGATCGGCCAAGTCTAACAGCCGGCGGCGCGGCGTGCCGGTCGGCGTGGAGCCGGAGCTTGACACTTCTCCTGGAACGAGTAGAGTCCGCTGTACTGTTGTTATTCGTCTCCGACAATGCGGCGACGGCGGACGTGCAGTGGTCGAGTTCGCGCGACCGGCACCGGCCGAGGGGTGGTCGCGCGCCGCAGCGGACGCACGGGAAGGAATGTAGGAGATGGCGATCGAGGACGAGAGCCCGGCCGCGGGGACCGTGGACGGCCGGGTGAGCGGAACGAGCCGACGCGATCTGCTGCGGACCGCGACGGGCGTGGTCGCGGCGACCGTGGCAGGTGGGGCGCTGCTGGAGGCGGGCAAGAGCGCGGTGAGCCCGGCGCCGGCCGCGGCCGCGGCCGCGACCGGCGACTCCGCCGCGATACGCGGCGGCAACGGCTTCACCTTCACGATCCAGGCGTCGGACGGCACGTTCTTCGACGGTGACCCCGACCGACCGGTGAACGTCATCGGCGGCTATGGCTTCGACCTGGACATCAAGCCATCTGCGTCGAGCGGCAACAGTGGTGCCGGTGCCGGCAAGATCACGTTCACGCCGGTGTCGCTCACCAAGCTGGTCGGGCCGTCGACCATCCAGATCTTCGAGGCGCTGGCGGCCGGCGACCCTCTGCAGGTAACCCTCAGCTTCCCCGGGCCGGCCACCTTCAAGGGGACGGCGTCGGGGCTCACGATCAACCTGAAGCTGGCGGAGATCGTCGACCAGAAGCTCTACGTTAATCCGGGCGACCAGACGGACTGGGAGCAGGTTCAGCTCCAGGTCGGCGCGGTGGAGATGCAGCGGGGGTAGACGCCAGCGTCTATCCTGCCGGGCCGGCTCAAGCGACGCGGGGCTCTCGCGACGTCGCGGGAGCCCCGTCTCCATCGATCCCCTCGACCGCGGACCCGGGAACTACTCAGGCACGTCGTAGGCCGGATCGGGGTCGTCGTGCCGGGGAAAGCCCATCGGCGCGGGGCGACCGACGCTCAACTGAAACACGATGTTGTTCGGGTCGGCGAAGAACAGGTTGGCGCCGGGCGCGTAGCCGTGCGTGGGCACGCTCGCGTCGGTCAGCTTGCGGTACCAGGCGTCGAGCTCCTCCGGACTTTCGACGAAGAAGCAGATGTGGTCGAGCACGCGCCCCGACTTGTGCGTCGTCGCCGGCTGGAACTCCGGCAGCTCGGCGTCGAGGAACTCGAAGAAGGCGAAGACCGTGTTGGGCGCCACGGTGATGAAGTAGTGCCGCGCCTGGTCCGACCGGTCGAGCCGGTGGGCAAGCGCCACCTCACTGCCGAGGACGTCGCGGTAGAATGCCACCGTCTTCGGCATGTCGTTGGTGATCAAGGCCACGTGGTGCAGGGTCGCGAAGGGGCTCTTGAGGCCGTCGCGGTCGGCCAGCGACAGGCGAGTAGTGGTCACGGTCGCTCCTCTCGTGTCGGACGCGCGTGCTCCGGGGACGGTCGAATCGGTGGTGGGCAGCTTACCGCGCGGGGCCGGGCCTGACCACGTGCGGGGTGCGCGGAGCGCGCCGGACGGGGCTCGGGGCGAAAGGGGAAGCCATGCCGCGCCGTCACCGGCTGCTCGAGGAAGTGCTCCACGCGGCGCTGGCGATGGGGGCACTGGTTCTCGCCCTGAGCGTGCTCTACCGTCTGGTCACCGGCAACTCGCCGCTGCCGTTCGCCATGGGCGAGGCCGTCGGTTTCTGCCTCGGCTTGATCGTGCTCGTCCTCACGAGCCCCCACCGCGACTGACGAGGCGCCGGACGACGCGACACCCTGCCGAGACTGGCCGGGTGGCCCATTTGGT
>DATKRJ010000363.1:0-8712 GCA_035532355.1 Thermomicrobiaceae bacterium
GGGCTTCACCAGCGTGACGACGGCGCAGGCGACGGACGCGGGGCAGCACCCGACGTCGCAGGTGATCAGCTACAGCCCGGACCTGGCGACGGCGCGGCTGGTGGCGCAGACGCTGGGGCTGCCGGCGTCGGTGGTGGTGGCGGGGGATCCGGCGCAGGCCAACGGCTACGCCGTGGTCGCCATGCTGGGTGATGACGCCCCCACCTCAAGTCCCTGATCGCTCAGGTCGCGGCCTCCTCACGAGGAGCACCCTGCCGGGGCCTCGTGCTGGCATAGCCCCTGCTCTACTCGCTTACCGTGAGCCGGATGCGCGAGCCGGTGTGAGATCGATATCGATAGCCTCGTCGCCGGGAGGGTGCGACGACGGAGCCCATGCCAATCGCGCACCGTCTCCTGGACCGCCCCGTGCTCTCGGGAAGGAACCGAGCATGACTCCAGATGAGGCCGACCTGACCGGTCACGTCGGCCCGATCGAGGTCGACTGGCCGCGGTCGGCCGGCTACTTCGGCGGGATCGCCCTGGCGACGGCGCTGGGCATGGTCGAGCCGCCGCTCGCCCTCTTCATCGCCGCCATCCCCTTCTTCAAGCTGCTCAACCAGCCCAGCGTCCCACGCCCGCTAAGGGTCGTCACCCACTTCCTCGACGGCATGGCGAAGCCGGTGGGTGGCGAGGCGGAGGCGACCCTGTGGCTGGCGAAGCCCGAGGCGAACCGCCGCTCTCGCCCGAGTATCCTGAGCGAGGCGCGCGTCGTCGCCGCCGAGTTCAGGACCCGGCGGCAGTCCGGGAATGGCATCGTCGAGGGCTGAGCCGGCGCCGTTGCCGGCGACCGGACAGGCGGCCCGGGCGAGACCGCGGCGGCGTTCGCCCGCCACCCTGGCACGCGCGCTCGCGGCCGAGGTGTTCGGCACCTTCGCCCTGACCCTGGTCGCGGCCGGCGGCCTGGTCATCAGCGTGGTCAGCCACGGGCAAGTCGACGCCACGGCCCGCGCGCTCGCGCCGGGGCTGATGGTGGTGGCCATGATCTACGCGATCGGCGACGTCTCGGGAGCCCACATCAACCCGTCGGTGACCCTGGCCTTTGCCCTACGCGGGGACTTTCCCTGGCGGCACGTGCCGCTCTACTGGCTCGCTCAGCTGGCGGGCGCGCTGCTCGCGCCGGCGCTGCTGCTGCTCCTCTTCGGCGACGTGGCGCACCTCGGTACTACGATCCCGCACGCCGGCAACGGGACCGCTGTTGTGATGGAGATCGTGCTGACGACGCTGTTGGCCTCGGTGATCCTCGGCACCGCCACGCGCGGCCGGATCGTGGGGCCTAGCGCCGCGCTGCCCGTCGGCGCGACGGTCGCCCTCGCCGGGCTGTTCGCCGGTCCGATCAGCGGCGCGTCGATGAACCCGGCGCTCTCGCTCGGACCCGCGCTCGTCTCCGGCACGCTGGCGACCGCCTGGATCTACCTCGTCGGGCCGTTCCTGGGCGCCGGGCTCGCCGTACTGCTCACCTGGATCCACCACGGACGCAAGCACGCGGGGGAGGAGTTGGCCGCCCGAGGGGACGACCAGCCGGCCGGGTAGCGCCGCTCCGTCCGGGTCCAGACGAGGGCCTGGACGGCCGGTTTCCGCGTCGCGACGGCGAAAACGGGCAAGTCGTCCGGGTCGTGCCGAGCCTGGGGGTACCGTCGGCTGGACGACGGGGCGCCAGCCGCACGGCGCCGCTCCCCTCAGCGTGGCACTTCGCTCTCCGGGCCGGCAGTTGCCGAGGCATCGCGCCCGCGGCGCGGAACCATCCGGCGCGGCGCGCGTCGTCTCCATAGGGGACGCGTTCGCCGGGCGTCCGTTGATACGCGGCAGGACGACGCGCCCGCGGCGACGCGCCCGAGCACGGAGGAGGATCGCGATGCCGATCAAACGAGGGCTGATCGTCGCCGCGGCGGCCGTGCTGGCCGTCTCGCTGGCCGCCTGCGGCGGGTCGGGCGCCACGACGCCGGCGGCGACGACCGCGGCGGTGGCCACCGCCACCGCCGCTACCGCTCCGGCCACGCCCACCTCACTCGCGACCCCGCAGGCGACGACGGCTCCCGCGACGGCGACGCCGACTGCCACCCCGGTCGCCAGCCCCGCCGCGACCGGCACGCTGACGATCGACGGCGCGCGCATCGACCAGTTCGCCGCAACCGGGCCCAACGCCGACCCGGTCTACGCGGCGACCGCCTCCGGTCTCTACCGGCGCTCGGGAACGCAGGCATGGACGCACGTGTCGAGCCGGCCGGTCACCGGCCAGTTGCTGGTCGATCCGACGAACTCCGACACGCTGTACCAGGGCGACCACGCGCCCTGCGCGCGCGGCGGCACCTCGATCGCCTTCCAGAAGAGCACCGACGGCGGCCAGACGTGGCAGACCCTTCCCGGCGGTCAGGACGTGCGGCCGCAGGTGGTCGATCCCGCCAAACCCTCACGGATCTACGGCGACAGGTGCCAGCTCGCGATCAGCGTCGACGGCGGGCAGACCTGGACGACCAGCCCGGTCGTACCCAGCTTCGACGTCTCCGCTATGGCGCTCACCGGCAGCACGCTCGACGTGATCTCCACCTCGGAGGGCGGAACCAGCCGCCTCGTCCCGGTGGACGTCTCGAACCCCGCCAGGCCGGTGGGCGGCACGCCGCTGCTGGAGTTCTGGGGCGGCGGGACGGTCGCCGCGCCCACCGGACGGCTCGTGGTCGGTGAGCCGCACGGTGTCCACGTCAGCGCCGACGGCGGCAAGACCTGGAGCTTCAGCCGGACCGGGCTCGAGAAGGTGACCGTCTCCGTGGACGCGCTCGGCACGCCGATCCCCCAGGACGAGCTCTCGCAGGGGTTCGGCATCTTCGCCGTGGCCGTCGATCCGGGCCAGTCAACGGTGATCTTCGCCGGGACGATTCACGGGCTCTACCGGAGCACGGACGGCGGGAAGACCTGGCAGCCGGTCACGGGTGTTGGTCCGATCCGGGTCCGGGCGCTGGCCTTCGTCGCCGGGGGCGCCCAGCTCTACGTCACGACCGACGACGGGGTGACGCTGCTCGCGAACCCGTGACGCCGGTGACGCGGGCCCTCATCCCGAGTGGCGTTCACGGGGATAGCACGGCCCGATCGGAGCCGGCTTCGACTGAATTACGCTATACCCCGGTGATGGCACCCTGGTATCAGTCGTCCGCGGGGGGAGCGGACGGGAGCTGTACGGTGAAGGTGCTGCCCGGCGTCGACCCGCTCTCGACCGCGATCGATCCGCCGTGCTGGGCGACGACCACCCGGCTGACAGCGAGCCCGAGGCCCAACCCCTTGGCGCTGGCCTCGCGCGCGCGGGTGCCGCGATAGTACGGCTCGAAGATGCGCTCCTGCTCCTCGAGCGGGATGCCGAGCCCCTCGTCCGCGATCGCCACCCGCGCGCCGCCGGCGGCGTCTCGCTCGGCGCACACCACGACCGTCCCGCCGTCCGGTGAGTAGGCCAGCGCGTTGGTGATCAGGTTGTAGAAGACCTGCTCCATCTGCCGTGCGTCGTAGATGACCGGCAGGGGCTCGCTGGCGTGGAGGGCGATGACGTGCCGGCCGGAGGCGATGGTGCGCTCGGCGCGCCGCACGGCGGTCTGCACGGTGGTCGTCAACTCGCCCGGCGCGAACGTCAGCGCCAGGATGCCCCGCTCGATTCGGCTCATGTCCTGGAGGTTCTGCAGCAGCGCGGTCATCGTATCCACCAGGCGCAGCGCGACCGCCAGCCGGTCGGCGACCCGCCGGTAGTCGCCCTTCTGGACCCCGATGGCGGCGAGTTGGACGTTGCCGCGCAGCCCGGTAAGCGGGGTGCGCAGCTCGTGCCCCAGCAGTCCGATGAGATTCGGCTGCATCTGGACGGCCGCATCGCCGAGCAGGCGCGCGACCGCGAACTCGGCGGCGATGGTCTGGGCGAGCATCGCGCCGAGCGCCAGCTCGACCTCCCGCAGCCGTCGCCGGGCGAAGAGCCCGAGCACGCCGACGAGGAGGTCGGCACGCACCAGGGGGAAGCCGATGAACGTGGCGCGTTCCACGTCCGCGGCTGCTTCCTCAGGAAGCACCTCCACGGCGATGGCGCGCGCGCTAATCTGGGTCGGCCGCGGCGCGCGGGCGATGGCCCCCAGTGCCGAGCCACGCAACTCGACGCCGGCCCACTCCGCTGCCGGGAACTCCAGCCCGCCCGCCCAGGCCCGCCGCTGGAGCACGCCACCGCTCGGATCGAGCAGCCACAGGCCGGCACCGTGTAAGAGATCGGACTCCGCGACGCGCGACGCGATCAGCTGCGGTAGCTCCGCCAGCCGGCAGCCGGCGATCGCGCGGCTGGCGGCCTCGAGCGCGGTCGCCAGCGAGAGCGCAGGTCCGGTCGGCGCGTGAGCGAGCCGGTACGACTCCTCATGATCAATCTCGTCCATATCGCTGTGCTCGGCCACGATTACCCCCAGAGAGCCCCCCAAGCAGCTCGATCCCAGGCGTTGCCCGCTCCACAGGCAGCATCGCTGTCTCTTGTCCCGCCACTTCCGATGCAACCCCGGTGCCACTGGATCGATCGCGGTGGTGTCGCGCTCTAGCCGTAGGTCCTGGTCGTGCCACAGTGCCGCCGAGCTGCCGGGGCGGCGACACCAACGGCCTCGCACCGCCTCCGCCTCGGGATGGGCATCGTCTCACAACCCTCCTGCCGGGCCGCACGCGCCGCACGGCTAACGGTCCTCATTGCCGAGGGCTTCCACGGCCTGGGGCGTGAGCTGCTCCACCACCCGATCTGCGGCCGCCAGCTGCTCCGGCTGCCCCGTCCGGTCGACGGCCAGGCAGCGCATCCCGGCGGCTTTGGCTGCGGCGACCCCGGCCGGTGCGTCCTCCACCACCACGCAGCGGTCCGGCTTGACCCCGAGGCGCTCCGCCGCGAGCAGGTACGGTGCCGGGTTGGGCTTGCCGTCCGGCACCTCGTCGCCCGTCACCCTCACGGCCACGTACGGCCCCAGCGCGGCCAGGTCGACGACCATGGCGATCTCCGCGGTCAGCCCGCCCGAGGCGATGGCGATGCGGTAGCCGCGGTCGGCCAGCGCCCGCAGCGTCGCGACGCCGTCCGGGAAGAGGCGGACCTCCCTCGAGAAGCGGTGCGCGAAGGCCGCGGCCTTCTCTCGGAGCAGCGCCTCGAGGTCCGGGGCCCGGGCGACGCGCGCCCGCAGGTAATCGCCGAGACCGGTGCGATCGGTCTTGCCGAGGAAGAAGCGCTCGTAGTCCTCGTCCGTCACCGCGTCCAGCCCGTGCGCGCGCAGCACGTCGCCGAGCGCCGCCGCGTGGACCGGCTCACTGTCGGCGAGCACCCCATCCATGTCGAAGAGCACCGCCTCGAGCACGTCCCGCTCACAAACCGGCGCGGCAGGCGCCACGTACGGCCCGCGGCCGTTGACAGGCGGCCGGCGGACCGCTACCAAGAGCGGCGGAGGGAACTCCGCGTCGCGGCCGCATTCTCGCACGGGAGACGCGCGGCCGGGTTTGACATGCGGACAGGAAGGAGCCAGCTGGATGGCCGGGATGACGGCATGGGAGCGGGTGCAGGCGGCACTGGCGGGTGAGGTCCCGGATCGGGCGCCGGTGAGCCTCTGGCGCCACTTCCCGAATCAGGACCAGACGGCGGAGGCGCTCGCCGCCGTGAGCGTCGACTGGCAGCGCCGCTTCGACTTCGACTTCGTGAAGCTGATGCCGCCCGGCGACTACGCCACGATCGACTGGGGCGCCGAGAGCGAGTACCGGGGGAGTCCGGGCGGCACGCGCCAGACGACGCGTTTCCCGGTGACGGGCGTCGAGGACTGGCACCGCATCCGACCCGTACCGGTCGACCGCGGCCGGAACCGCGAGGTGGTCGAGGCGGCGCGGCTGGTCAGCCAGCGGCTCGGGGGCGCGGTACCGGTGCTGCAGACGATCTTCAGCCCGCTCACCGTGGCGATGAAGCTCTCCGACGGCGCGGTCATCGCGCAGCTGCGTGAGCGTCCCGACGTGGTCCACGAGGCGCTCGCGGCCATCACCGAGGTGACCCGCGGCGTCCTGGCCGCCTCGCTCGAGCGCGGGGCGACCGGCATGTTCTTCGCGACCCAGTGTGCGACCACCGACCTGCTTACACCGGAGGAGTACCGGGAGTTCGGCACGCGCTACGACCTGCCGGTGCTGGCGGCGGCCGGCGGCTCGCGCTTCACGCTGCTGCACATCCACGGCGACCACATCATGTTCGACGAGCTGATGGGCTACCCGGTCGGGGCGCTCAACTGGCACGACCGTCGCACGTCGCCCGCGCTGGCGGACGGCGAGACGCGCGGTGGGAAGTGCGTCGTCGGGGGGATCAACGAGAAGGCGATCGTCACGATGACGGCGCACGAGGCGGCGGAGCAGGGACGCGACGCCGTCGAGGCGCTCGCCGGCCGCCACGTCATGGTCGCGCCCGGCTGCGTCATCCCGATCGCGACCCCGGAGGGCAACGTCCGGGCAATCGTCGACGCCGTGCGGGGCTGAGCCACCCACGCTCGCAGACGAAGCCCGCCAAAGCGGGCTGACGTGCCAATTTCGCCTGCCGGGCGCGATCCATCACGCCCGGTTCGGGTGGTGGGGCAGGCCAGCGCGGACGCGGGGCGGGCAGTGACCATCGCGCTGCGGCGGAACCGGCCCTCAGCCGACCTCGGGCTGGGCGTCGTCGAGGTCGCCCAGTGGGCGCTGCGCCTCCGCGCGGGGCGAGTGGGCAGGCTGCATGACGGAGGCGAAGGCCGCCACGACGCTCACGCCGCAGGAGATCAGGAAGGCGGTGTGCAGTCCCGATAGGAACGTGTGCAGCGCGCTGGCGTCCTGGCCCATGCCGCCGCCGTAGATGAAGACCTTCATCATCACGTTCTGGGGGATGCGCGCCAGCACCAGTGGGAAGGCGATCGCGATGCTCAGCATCTGGCCGGTGTTGGCCAGCATCATGCGGATGCCGGCGGCCATGCCACGCTGGTGCGGACCGACCGAGGTCATGATCACGTTGGTGTTCGGCGAGCTGAAGAAGCCGGAGCCGCCGCCCATGACCGCCATCCAGAGCCCGATCTGCCAGAACGGCGTGCGATCGGTGACGGTCGCGAGCCCCGCCAGCCCGAGTGCCGAGACGACCAGCCCGACCGTGCCGAGCGCGCGGGCGCCATGGTGGTCGGACAGGTAGCCGCTGAACGGACCGATCGCCATGAAGGCCAGGCCGAACGGCGCCATCATCAGACCGGCCGTCAGCGGATCCTTGCCGTAGGGTCCCTGCAGGAAGAAGATCAACAGGAAGAGGACCGCCCCGCGGGCGACCCCGTTGAGCAGGTTGCTCAGGTTGGCCAGTGCGAACAACCGGCTGCGGAACAGGCGCACGTTGAGCATCGGTTGGGTGACCCGCAGCTCGGTGACGAGGAACGCCACCAGTCCGACCGCGCCGATGATCAGGAAGGCGTCGATCACGGTCTGGCCCCAGACCGGGAACGAGATCAGGCTGAGCGCCATCAGGACGGAGCCGAGGCCGATCACGAACGTCGCACCACCCAGCCAGTCGAAGTGCTGACTGCCGGGACGCGACACCGGCTCGCGCAGCCGGCGGATGCCCCAGAACGTGCCGAACAGGCCGAGCGGAACGTTGGCCAGGAAGATCCAGCGCCAGGAGAGCGCCGTCAGCAGGCCGCCCACCACCGGCCCCAGCACGAAGCCGGCCGCGGCCGCGATCTGGTTGACGCCCAGCCCCAGGCCGACGCGACCGCGGCGGAAGGCGTCGGTCACGATCGCCGTGCTGTTGGTCAGGAGCAGCGCCCCGCCAATTCCCTGGATCATACGGAAGACGAGCACGTCGACCCCGTGGAACTGCGCCTGGCCCAGCCCGGCCAGCAGCGAGCCGACGGTGAAGACGGCAAAGCCGGCGTTGTAGAGGTTCTTGCGGCCGAACATGTCGGCGAGCCG
The DNA here is from genome assembly GCA_035532355.1 of Thermomicrobiaceae bacterium. Lineage (GTDB taxonomy): Bacteria > Chloroflexota > Chloroflexia > Thermomicrobiales > Thermomicrobiaceae > DASSZN01. The sequence continues at coordinate 7,966 of DATKRJ010000363.1, forward strand.
CCCGACCAGCGGCACCGTCGCGGTGGTGATCAGCAGGTAGCCGAGCAGAATCCACATGATGGTGAGGAAGCTGGCGTGCAGCTTGACCAGGATGTCCGGCAGCGCGATCAGCAGCGCCGAGCCCTGCAGTGCCGCCAGGAGCGCGCCGAGCGTCGTGACCGAGAGTGCCACCCACTCGTAGCCGGAGGTCTGCTCCGGCTGCGCCCCCTCAGGCGCCGGATGCGCCGGTGCCGTTGGTTGCCCTGCCCGCACGTCGTTCCTCCTCCAATACCTGGCGCAGTCGCTCCAGCCGCTCCAACTCTTCCCGGCGGACCGCCTCGACCTGGGCCAGCTTCCGCTCGACGATGCCGAGCCGGCGCTCGGCCAGCGCGATCGCGTTGCATAGCACCCGGGCGCGCACCGCGGGATCGCTCGTGCCGTGATACTGGCTGCGCAGCTGATCGCGCACGTCGTCGGCGTCGAGCAGTTCGGCGATCTCGCCGAGCGAGAAGCCGATCACCTCACGCAAGCGTTTGATCTCATGCAGCCGCTGGACGTCGCTCTCGTCGAACAGGCGGCTCGAGCCCTTGACGCGAACGGCCGGCCGCAGCAGGCCGATCTCCTCGTAGTAGCGAATGGCTCGGGCCGTCAGGCCGACCTCCTCCGCGATCGCGCCGATCGTGCGGAGACGGTCCGGTGCCGGGAGCGTGTCCTGTTCTGGCTCGTCGTGTTCGCGCACCATGGAGAGAAGCCTATCGCGATCTTCCG
>DATKRJ010000364.1:0-7665 GCA_035532355.1 Thermomicrobiaceae bacterium
GTAGGCCGCCACCTGCCAGGAGTGGTTGTGGGTGAACGGATCCTTCGCGTCGACCGCGGCGACCAGCGAGGCCACCGTGGCCCGGTACAGATCCTGGGAGCGATGGGCCAGCAGCCGGTGGTCGAGGGCGAGCGCCGCGTGTTGGGCAAACAGCTCCACCAGGGGCAGCTCCGCCGCATCCGGCGGCTGGGCCCGGGCGAAGTAGAGCGTGAGGACGCCGAGGAGGTCGTCGCTGGTGCCGAGCAGCGGCAATCCCCAGGCGGTACCGAGCTCGGGGCACGTGGCCAGCACGGGGTCGTCGGCGGGACGGTCGAGTACGACCAGGCGACGTTCCAGGGCGGCCCGACCGGGCGCGCCGGTGCCGAGCGCGAGCGACTCCGCGGCGGTGACGGCCGGCAGCGTGAACTCCGCCGCGGCGACCAGCACCAGCTGGTCGGGATGACGCTGGAAGCGGTGCAGCCCGGCGCGACCGGCGAAGAGCGCCGCGCCGGCGGCGACCGTCTCCTGGGCGAGCACCTCGTGAGACGGCGCGCGGCGCAGCTGATGCAGCGCGCGGCGGACCGCGCCGAGCCGACCGTCGGCCTGGCACGGCTCGTCGCGAGCCTCGCGCTCGGACGGTCGAGAGATGTCGGCGGGGCTGGCAACCATGGATCTACGCCCCCAGGTCGATGTACGCGCCGGACGGACCGCTACCCAGGCGAATGATCGGATGGGACGGCGAGTCGCCCGAACTGCGCCGCGTCTCCATGTCCGCTATGGTGCACCGTCACGCCGGGAACGAGATCCAGCATGAGTCCCGAATCGCCCTGGCCAGACGTCCTATGTCCGACTCCGGCAGGGGCGACCCGGGGGCGCTCAGTTCGCGCCCACCGGCTCGGCCAGTGCGGCGTAGTAGATGGCGTTGAAGAGCAGCCGGTAGGTGCCGCGCGTCTGGGCGCGGAACTGCGGCCGGAAACCGAACAGGATGGCCCGGCCCTCGCCGACGGGCACGTCGACCAGGGCGGACCTGCCCCGCAAGTGCTCGGGCCCCAGGATCCAGCCGGACAGGAGCTGGTTGTTGATCGGGTACTGGCCGACCACCCGCGCCGCGCCGACCACGTCGAAGGCCGGGCCGTTGACGAACAGCGCGGCCGCGTCCCGCTCGAAGCCGTAGCCGACGGGGTGCCGGGGATCGATCAGCAGGCGAAGGAGCGAGCCCGGGCTATAGAACAGCTCGGACGAGACGTTCTCCAGGGTGTTGATCACCGGCAGGTAGAGGTACTTGATCGCGACCTCGCAGGCCGAGTCGAGGGCGATGAGCGTGCCGCCGTTCTGGGCAAAGCGGCGCAGGTTGGCTGCGCCCAGCTCCCGGATGCCGCCCGCGTACTCGGCGGGGTACTCGCGTGGATCGTTGCCCTCCAGGATGTCCCGGGACGACTGCTGGGGCAGGATGATCGCGTCGAAGCGGGCGCGCAGGTTGCCCTGCAGCAGGTCGCGATCGCGCAGCGTCTCGAAGGGGAAGTCGTAGCGCTCCAGGATGAAGCGGGTCCAACCCTCGTCGATGGCATTGGGGCGCCAGCTCCGGTAGAGGCCGAGGCGCGGCTGCCGCAGCGCGCGGAGGGCGACCCGCGGGCGGGCGGTGAGCGCCTGGAGCGTGGTGTGCGTCTGCTCGGCAATCTCCGCCAGCGCGGCGCGGTCGGCGCCGGTCACGACGAAGCTCCCGGCCGGCCACTCCCGGCCGCCGGCCCGGAAGGGGGCCGCGGCCCGGGCCACGGCGGCGCCCGACGCCAGCAGCCGGTTGACGGCCCGGGCCGCGGCGTTCGTCTCGCACCCCAGCACGTAGCCGAAGCGGCCATCACCGCCGACCTGCCCGGCCGGGAGCGCGATCCGGTCGACCGGAGTCAGGTCGGCCGTGAATGGCGCCTCGACCTGCACCGCGTCGACGCCCATGTAGAGCGGCAGCGTGTGCGCCGTGATGTCGTAGGGGGGCTTCGGCGGGCCGCCGGGGTAGAGGCGCAGGTCGGGGTAGCGCTGGACCTCCAGCAGCGTCTTGGCGTAGGAGCCGAAAGGCTGCGCCAGCCGGACGACGTGCGATCCGGCCGGGTAGTCGACCCCGCCCGCGCTGAAGCGCTGGCGCGCCCGGTGCACCTCGACCGCGCCGTCGCGCAGCACCTGGAGCATCTCCGCGGTCGTGAGCGGGTCGCGCTGGTCTGCCGGGATGACGAACGCGTAGGGGCGCTGCCGCTCGACGGCGCGGGCCTGGACCCGGCGGAAGTTGTCGACCCACTGCGGCCGGTAGGTCGCGGCGTTGCGCAGGCAGCCGTAGACCGCGATCTTGTTGTAGTCGACGATGTCGCGCAGCGTCCAGTCGCCGCCCGACCAGGGGAGCGGATGGTTCCAGCGGCGCTCCCTGGGGTCGAAGCCGCGACCCTCCCGCAGCTCGGAGCCCGACAGGTGGATCGGGGTGGCGATGCGGCAGCTCGCCGCCTCGGACAGGATGCGCACTCCGCCGTGGTAATGCTGGTAGGCGCGCGAGGGGGAGAAGCCGTCGAAGATGATGTTGGTGGCGACGCCGGCCTTGTCCGCCGCCGTCAGCTCGGCCGCCATCGACGTCCCCATCTGGGCGATCTCGGCGACCAGCGCCGGGTCGACGTTCGGATCGTAGGGGTCGATGAAGGGCGGCAGGACGTAGCGCGCGCCGTCGGACCCCATCTGATGCTGGTCGAAGACGACGTGCGGGTGCCAAACGTTGTGAACGCGCTCGACCGCCAGCCGGTTCTCGACCTGGGTCAGCATGAACCAGTCGCGGTTGTTGTCGTGGCCGGTGTAGGTCTGGTAGATCTGCGGCGGCGGCGTCCCCTCGGCCGGGGTGCCCAGCGTGCGTGCGTACCAGTCGGCCACCAGCTCCATACCGTCGGGATTGAGCGACGGGACCAGCAGCAGGACCACGTTGTCGAGGATCCCGCGCGTGGCCGCGTCGTCCCGCGTGGCGATCTCGTAGACCAGCTCCGGCGTGGCCTGGACCGCCCCGACCTCGGTCGCGTGAATGCTGCAGGTCAGGAGCACGACGCTGCGGCCGTCCGCGACGAGCCGGTCCGCCTCCGCCTCGGTCAGCCCGCGCGGGTCGGCCAGCCGCTCCTGGATCTGCCGCAGCTCCTCGAGCCGCCCCAGGTTCTGCGCCGACGAGATCGTCAGCAGCACGAAGGGCTGCCCCTCGGTCGCCCGCCCCAGCTCCGCGTAGCGCACCCGGTCACTGGCGGCGGCGACGGCCTGGAAGTAGCGCAGCATGTCCGGCCAGCGCGCGAGCTTGCGGTCGCTCCCGAGGCGAAAGCCGAAGTGTCGCTCGGGTGGGACGAGCTCGCCGTTCGGCCGGTCCATGCGGCCTGCTCCCTTCGCTCCTGCATCGCTGACGACCGTGGGTCTGACGGATCCGCCCCACACTCTAACACCTGCTCGTCTGGACGGTGCTGCCGCGCGGCGAGATTGCCCGTGGTCGTGCCATCACCCTGACAGCCGGCGGGACGGTGCTAGAATGCGGCGACCGCACTGGAGCCGACGGAGGAGAGGGAGGACCCGATGGCAAACGGCGAGCTGAACGCGCTGGACCGGCACATCCTGGGTGAGATCTGGACCTCGGACGAGGCCTATCGCAACCTGGCGTACCTGTGCGACGACGTCGGGCACCGCTTCGCCGGCAGCCCGAGCGAGCACGCCGGCGCGCAGTTCCTGCTCGGCAAGATGCGTGAGTACGGGCTGGCGAACGTGCGCCTCGAGGAGTTCCCGATGGCCAGCTGGGAGCGGGGTAGCTGCACGCTGCGGCTGACCGCGCCGGTCGCGCGCGAGTTCTCCGCCATCGCCATGCCCTTCTGCCCCTCGGCGGACATCGAGGCCGAGGTGGTCGACGTCGGCGAGGGGGAACTGCCCGACTTCGAGCGGCTCGGCGCCGCGATCGCCGGCAAGATCGTGCTCACCGACGCCGAGACCAATCGTCCGGGCGAGCGCAAGAGTCACCGCAATGACAAGTTCGGCTGGGCGGTCGAGCGCGGCGCGCTGGCCGTCGTTTACATGAATCAGAACCCGGGCCTGCTCCACATCACCGGCAGCATCACCGGCCGCAATCCGGGCGGCTCGTCCGCGGCCGACCGCGAGGCGCCGATCCCGGGCATCGGCATCAGCTACGAGGCGGGCAAGGCGATCCGCCGGCTGGCGGAGCGCGGCACGCCGCGGCTGCACCTCACGACCACCAACCGCACCTTCGACTCGACATCGGCCAATGTCGTGGGCGAGGTCGTGGGCACCGAGCGCCCCCATGAGATCGTGCTCCTCGGCGGCCACTACGACGGTCACGACGTGGCGCAGGGCGCGGGCGACGATGGCGCCGGCACAATCACCGGGCTGGAGGCCGGACGCGGTCTCGCCGGGCTCGCGGGACAGCTCAAGCGCACGGTGCGCATCATCTGCTTCGGCTCGGAGGAGGTCGGCCTGCTGGGCGCCTGGCACCACGCGGCGTTGCACGCCCGCGCGAGCTCCGAGGAGCGCTTCCGCTTCGTGATGAACCTCGACGGTGCCGGCCGCGGCAACGGCGGCGGGGAGCAGGTGACCGTGTCCGGCATGCCGGAGGTGGTGGCCTACTTCGAGGGCGTCGCCGACGCGCTGCCCTACGAGTTCGGCGTCAGAAACGAGCTAAACTCGCACTCCGACCACTTCCCGTTCGCCCTGCGCGGCATCCCCAACGGGACGCTGAACAGCCGCGATACGAGCGCCGGGCTGATCGGCCGCGGCTGGGGGCACACCGAGGCGGACACGCTTGACAAGGTTTACCTGCGGGGCCTGCAGACCTCGGCGATCCTGGCGGCGCGGCTGGCGGTGCGGCTGGCCAACGACGAGGGATATCCGGGACGCCAGCGCACGGTCGACGAGGTCCGCGAGCAACTCAAGGACGCTGGGCTGCTGGAGCGCCAGGAGCGTGCCGGCCGCTTTCCGCCGCGGTAGGCGGGCGAGGTCTCACCGGAACGACTACGCGGGGGCCGACTGATCGGCCCCCGCGGCGCGTGCCGCCCCGCAGCGCCGTGACCCCGCAGCCACGACGCGTACATCATGCGAGACGTTTAGGGGAACACCGTAGTTGGAGGCTAGACCTCTCGCGCCGTGTGCCCGGCCTCGCCGGACGGGCTCCCGATGAACGGTGAATGCGGTGCTCACGCGCGCTCGATCCAGCCGGTCCCCGACACGAGCTCCCAGAAGCGATTCGCGGTCGGCCGCCCCGATCGCAGGAGCCAGTCGATGCGCTCGGCGGCGTCGTCAGGATCATGCAGGGCCACGCGGTGAGGGATGACGAGGATACCGGGATGCGGAGGAAAGAGGACATCCCAAGAAAACGGCGATAATGTCCACGCTTGGTGAAGCGCCAGGTAGTCGTCGTGGTCATGGGTAATGACCGCGCGTCCCAGTCTGGTCGCCTGAAGCAGAATCCGGGGATCCGCGGTTCCGGCGGGCAGATCATCAATCACGCGCAGGACGTCGTACCCCAACCGTGCGAGTGCCTTGACGATCCTCCGGTTGATGCACTCGTCGGCATAGAGGAGTGCCATCCGCTGCTACGCCGCGGCGGAGGGGTCGTTGAGGAGGATCCGTGCCTCGATCAGGTCCGGCACCTGGCGGTAGTAGAGCACGGCAGCGAGGACCTCGTCGGGCTGCAGGTCGAAGTCGTCGGCTGCTTGTTGCAGGTCTCCGTTCGTCGCATCCAGATCAGCAATGACGACCCAGACCGAGACGCCCCGACGGCGAAGTACGGCCCGGTCCGAGCCATACCCATGCGGCCGGGGCTCGACGCACTGGGCCACGAGTTCGTCCGCCCTGGCGAGGGACAGATCATCTGGAATGAGCGCGAGCAATCGATTTCGATCGACGTACCTGTGGCGCGTTCGCATCGGCAACTCCTCGACCGGGTCGCGCAACCCGCGTTCGGAACTATTCTACGTCCCGCGCCGGTGGATCAGAGCACGATGACCGGTATCCCCTGCCCTGCGCGCCTCGCGCGTCACTCGTCGAGCGGCTGGTGGTGGTCGTAGTTGACCACGGCCCGCTTCCAGTAGCCGGTCATGCGCATCTGCTCGGCCGGGATGCCGCGCTCCTGAAGCAGGTGGCGCCGCACCGCCCGGATCGACGAGGCCTCGCCCGCTGCCCAGGCAAAAACCTCACCCCGCGGGAAATCCAGCCGGCGGATGGCGTCCGCTAGCAGTTCCGTCGTGTCCGCTCCGGCGGCATCGCGATAGAGCCATGTCAGATCCAGCGCCGCCCGCGTGTCGAACGACTGCCGCTCGCCGGCATCGGCGACCTCGAGCACCGCCACGACGGGCGTCCCGGCCGGCAACTCCTCGAGGCGACGTCCAATCGACGGGATGGCCGTCTCGTCCCCCGCCAGCAGGTACCAGTCGACCTCACCGGCGACCACGCGCGAGCGGCGCGGGCCGCTGACTCCCAGGTAGTGCCCCGGCGCCGCGTTGGCTGCCCAGGTCGAGGCAGCACCCTCGCCGTGCACCACGAAGTCGAAGTCCAGCTCGCCACTCACCGGGTCGTGGCGGCGCGGCGTGAACTCGCGGCTGGTGCCGCGCACGCGGTCGTCCGGGAAGATGAGCTTGCCGTCCTCGACAGCCGGCACCCAGGACGCGTCCGTCGGATCGGGCGGAAAGTAGAGCCGGGCACCGTCGTCGGCCCCGTCGGAGCGGAACCCCGCGAGTGCGTCGCCGCCGAGCGTGACCCGTACCATGTGGGGCGCCGGCCGGTGAACGCGGGTCACCTGGAGCAGGCGAAACGCAAAGGCGTGCTGTGTGACCCGGACCTGGATGCCGGTGCTCGTCATGCTCTCCCCAACCTGTGTTCGGTCGAATTGCCCATCCGTCCAGGCACGTCGCGGCCACCGGCCCGTCGCCCGGCGCGCTCAGCGGCTCGTCCGGTTCGGTCGCGACAGAATACCAGACGCACGATATGCTGCGCTGGGCTGGCGCGGCGTGTCGCGGACCGGCCACGAGAGGGATACCGACGTGGAGGGAGGACACGAACGATGAAGTGGGTCACCCGGCAGAACGTCCGCATCGACCGCGTCTCGAGCACCTGGCTCATCCGAACCTTCATCGATCCGGAGGCGGAGATCCTCTTCGTCCCGACCGAGGAGGTCATCGCGGTCGCCGAGCGGGAGGACGGTATTCCGTTCGACGTTCCCGGAGTCCCCATGGGGCACCACGGCAACGAGTGCGCCTTCGACGCGATCTTGCAGAAGTACGGCCCACTGGACGACCCGGCCCTGGAAAAGCTGGCGACCGTCGTGCGCGGGGCCGATACGCGGAGACCGGACCTCACGCCACAGTCGCCGGGGATGGACGCGCTGGCGCACGGCTTCAAGGCCATGATGCAGGCCGAGGGGTACGACGACGAGGAGTCGATCCGCCGCCAGTGGCACAACTACGACGCCCTCTACCTCTTCCTCGGCGGCGATCCTGCCAAGCTGCGGCGACCATAGCTCGTCGCCGATCCCATTTGACGCCGAGCCAGTGAGGGAGGTTCGCCGGTGTCCGAGTCGCGTGCCTCGCTCGCACGGTGCTACTGCGGATGGGATACCTACCAGCAGTACCTCGTCGCGGCCGTGGCGCCGCTCTCCCCGGAGCAGCTCACCTTGCGCGGGGCGCC
>DATKRJ010000365.1:0-29170 GCA_035532355.1 Thermomicrobiaceae bacterium
CCGCATCGTGACCGGCGGCATCGCCCAGGAGACCAACACGTTTCAGTGGGAGCCAACCACGCTGGCCGACTTCCAGAAGGGCTCGAGCCACGTCTATCGCGGCGAGCAGATCCTGGCGCTCGAGGGCACCGGCACCATCTACGGCGGAATCGTCGCCGAGGCGAAGAGGCTGGGCGTCGAGCTGATACCGACGACCTACGCGCAGGCGGTCCCCGGCGGCCGGGTGAGCCGTGAGGCCTTCGAGACCTTCAAAACGGAGATCCTCGACGGCATCCGCAAGGCGCTGCCGGTCGACGGCGTACTGCTCGGCATCCACGGCGCGATGGCGCTCGAGCACAACGACGACGGTGAGGGCCCGCTGATCACGGCCGTGCGCGAGCTCGTCGGGCCGGACGTGCCGCTCGTCGCGCCGCTCGACCTCCACACGAACCTGTCCGAGGAGATGATGGAGGAGGCCACCGCCTTCGTGGGCTACAAGGAATACCCACACATCGACACCGCCGAGACCGGCGCCCGGGCGCTTCAAATTCTCGTCCAGACGATCCAGGGCGAGGCCTCGCCGACCATGGCGCACGTGCACCTGCCCCTGATCGCGCCGAACCAGTCGATGGTGACCACCTGGCAGTCGCCCCTCAAGACCGCCATCGATCGCGCCCGGGAGATGGAGCGCGAGCCGGGGGTGCTGGCCGCCACGGTGCTCGGCGGCTTCCCCTTCTCGGACGTGCCGTTCACCAGCGTGTCCACCATCGTCGTCACCGACAACGACCGCGAGCTCGCCCGGCGCTACGCCAATGAGCTGGCGCGGATCTGCTGGGACCTCCGAGAGGACTTCACCATTCACCCGACACCGATCGCCGACGCCATCGACGAGGCCATGGCCGGGGCGCCGGGCAGCGTCTACGTCCTGGCCGACATCTCCGACTCCGGTGCCAGTGGCACTGCCGGCGACGGCACGGCGGTTCTCAAAGGGCTGCTCGAGGCCAACGCGAAGTCGGCCGCCCTCGCGCAGATCATGGACCGGGCGGCGGTGGACGCCTGCATCGCGGCGGGGGTGGGGAGTAGCGTGACGCTGAGCGTCGGCGGCAAGCACGACGCGTTCCACGGCGGTCCGGTCGAGGTGACCGGCAAGGTCCGGCTCATCCATGAGGGGAGCTTCCCGATCCTGGGCCCGATGGGTGCCGGCACCTGGGCCAGCCGCGGCCGCACGGTCGTGCTCGAGATCGGTGGCCGGGACGGCATCGAACTCCAGTTGACCGACCTGCGCGGCCACCCGAGCGACCTCAACTTCTTCCGCGCATTCGGCATCGAGCCGACCCGTCGGCGGATCCTGGTCCTCAAGAGCGCGGCGCACTTCAGGGCGGCGTTCGAGCCGATCGCGACCAGGGTTATCGAGGTGGACGCGCCCGGCATCAGTAGCCCGCGTCTCGATACGTTCGACTACCAGCACCTGCGCCGGCCGATCTACCCGCTCGACCGGGACGTCGAATGGTCACCGGAGACACCCATCGGATGAGGCGCTGCCGGGCACATCGCGGCCCACGCATCGGCCTTGGGTGGCCTCGGTGATCGCGGTATGCGCAATTTTGACGATGCGGCGCGACTCGAACGGAGGTCTCGAATGCTTGCGCTGACGCGCGACGACGTGCAGGCGCTCGTTCCGATGCGGCGGGCGATCGAGCTGATGAAGCTGGCCTTCGCCGACCTCTCGGCCGGCCGCGCCGTCGCGCCGCTGCGTACAGCAATCGACGTTCCCGCGTCAGAGGGCGTGACACTATTCATGCCCGCCTACGTTCCGTCGACTTCAGGGCTGGGCGTCAAGATCGTCTCGGTCTTCCCTCACAACCGCGACCTGGGCAAGCCCACCATCCACGCGCTCGTGGTGCTTACCAGTACCGAGACGGGTGAGCCGCTGGCCGTGCTGGACGGCACGTTCCTGACCGCGCTCAGGACCGGCGCCGTCTCCGGAGCTGCCACGGATCTGCTGGCGCGGCCTGACAGCCGCGTCCTGACCGTCTTCGGCGCGGGCGCGCAGGGCCTTACCCAGGCATGGGCGGTTGCAGCTGTGCGACCGATCGAGCGCATCTACGTGTGCGACGTCAGCCTGGAGGCCGCTGCCTCGTTCGGCGACCGTCTGCGGTCCTACGCGCCGGAACTGGCTGACCGGGTGGTGCCGGCGGCCGACCCGTCCCGTGCGGTAGCCGCGTCCGACGTGATCTGTACGGCGACCACGTCGCGAGTCGCCGTGTTCGATGACCGAGACGTCCGCCCGGGAACGCACATCAACGCGATCGGAGCCTTCACGCCCGAGATGCAGGAGATTCCGGACGAGACGGTCGGCAGGGCGGTCCTGGTGGTCGACGCGGTTGAGGCCGTGCTGGCCGAGGCGGGCGATCTGCTGATCGCGATCGACCGCGGCCGACTCGCCCGAGCCGCAGTCAGGACAGAGCTCGGTCAGGTCGTGGCCGGCAGCGCTCCGGGCCGCACCTCACCCGATGAAGTGACCCTGTTCAAGTCGGTCGGCAATGCCGTGCAGGACGTCGTGGTCGCGCGGGAGGCAGTCTCCGCGGCGGAACTCGCCGGTCGCGGGTTGCGCGTGGAGCTTTGAGCTTCCAGAACTTGCGCTCCCCACACCTCGCCATTCTCGTAGCGGCAAGCCTCTGGGGCACGCTTGGCGTGTCGTACGCCGTGATCTTGCGGGGCGGCGGAGTCGATCCGGTGACGTTGGTGACGCTGCGTCTGGTGGGAGCGGCCGTGGTGCTGCTGGGATATGCCGTCATCCGCCGCCCGGCTGCCCTGCGCCTCCCGCGTCGCGACTGGCCGTTACTCGGCGGCATCGGCGTCGTCAGCTTCGCCGTCTTCTACATCGCCCTCGTCTACGCCTTCCAGTGGACGAGCGTGCCGGTCGCCACCGTGCTGCTCTACACCGCGCCGGTCTGGGTCGCCGTCGGTGAGCACCTGTTCCTCGGCTACCGGCTCGAACGCGCCTCCACCGTCGCCCTCGTCTGCGCCGTCGGCGGAGCGGCGCCGGTCGCCGACCTCGTGCACCTTTGGCGCGGTTCGATCAACCTGTCCGGGATTGGCGCGGCACTACTCTCGGCAGTGACCTATGCCAGTTTCAGCGTTCTGGGCAAGCGCGCGCTGCGCCGGCTGCCCCCGCTCACGGTCCTCGTCTACGGCCTGGGCATCGGCGCGATCTGCCTCCTCGCCATCAAAATGGTGCAGACCGGGCCGGCGATACCCACACCGCGCCTGACCCTCGAGATTCTCGCATGGCCGTGTTTCGCGGTCACCGTGCTGCCGGTCGCCCTGTACACGCTCGGGCTGCGGGCGCTCAGACCCAGCACCGCCGCGATCCTCGCGACCTTTGAGCCGGTCGTGGCCGTGGCGCTCTCGGCGGTTGTCCTGGCGCAGCGTCTTGGGCCGACCCAGATCGTGGGAGCACTGCTCGTCGTCGCCGGGGCCGTCTACCTGTCGCTGCGCCCGCCCGTCGTCCCGACCACGCGGCAAGAACCCGCCGGCTGAGCGCGGCGGGTTCCAGGTCGATGACTTTCGACGTTGTCGGGAGTCGCGTCAGTCGTCGCCGGCCGCCGCGAGCTCTGGCACGGCTGTCGGACTCGTCGGGCAGACCCCCGCCGGACACCGATCCTCGCGGATATGCGCCTCGAACTCCTCGGGGAAAGCCTTCATCAGCCCGAGCAGCGGCATCGGCGCCACCTGGCCGAGTCCGCACAGTGATAGCTCGATTACATGGTGACTGGCCGACTCCATCAGCGGCAGGTCCGAGTCCCGGCCGCTGCCGTTTCGAATGCGCTCGATGATCTCCACCAGCGCGGGATTTCCCAGCCGGCATGGCGTGCACTTACCGCACGATTCGTAGCGGTTGAACTCCGTGAGGTAGCGCGCGAAGTCCAGGGCACACACCGTCTCGTCGAAGACGACGAAGCCTCCGGAGCCGAGCATTCCCCCCAGCGGCGTCATCGAGTCGAAATCGACAGCCACGTCGAGCTGATCCTCCTTGAGCGGGCCGGCGGAGACCCCGCCCGTCTGGACGCCCTTGAATCGGTAGCCTTCGCGCATGCCGCCGAACACGTCAAACAGCAGCTCACGCATGGGCAGACCCAACTCGATCTCGGCCACGCCCACCCGCTGCACCGGCCCCTGTATCGTCACCAGCTTGGTACCGGCACTCTTCTCCGTGCCAAGCGCGGCGTACCAGGCGCCACCGTTGAGCACGATCGACGGCACGTTGGCGAAGGTCTCGGTGTTGTTGAGCACCGTCGGCCGACGCCACACGCCCTCTTCCACTGAGCGCGGTGGCTTCGTGCGCGGCTGGCCTCGCTGACCCATCACCGAGTACATCAGCGCCGAACCCTCGCCACAGATGTATGCCCCGGCTCCCGGCCGGGCTCGCACGTGGTACGTCTTGCCCGTCCCAAGGACGTTCTCGCCGAGCAAGCCGAACTCGTACGCCTGCCGGACCGCGGTGCGGAACCGGCGCAGCGCCATCACGTGCTCGCCGCCGATGTAGTTGTAGCCATGCTCCGTCTCCAGCGCGTAGCAGCCGAGCATGATCCCCTCGAGGACGAGGTGCGGGTTGCTCTCGAGCAGCCGGCGGTCCTTGAAGACGTTCGGCTCTCCCTCGTGGCTGTTGGCGATCACGTACTTGGGCCAGGACTGCGTGCGCCGGCCGCTCTCCCATTTGATCCCGGCCGGGAACCCCGCACCGCCGCGCCCACGCACGTTGGCGGTCTTCACCTCGTTCACTACCTGGTCGGGCGTCATCTCGAACAGCGCCTTGATCCAGGCCCGGTATCCGCCGCGCGCGATGTAGTCCTCAATAGACTCGGGATCGATCACGCCCCAGTTGGTCGTTAGCAGGCGATGCTGTTTGGCGAGGAACGGGTGCTCGCTCAGCGGCACGACTCCAGCAAACTCGTGGTCCGACCGCACGCCCAGCGTCCAGTCACGCTTGACGTCGCCACGCCGCAGCGCCTCGACCAGCGCCGGGACCCTGTCGGTCGTGATGTTCTGGTACACGATCGGTGGTGACCCGGGCGCCTGAACCTCGACGAACGGCTCGGCGAAGCACCACCCGGCACACCCGACCTGCCGCACGTCCGCGGCCATCCCCGCCTGCTCGAACGCCATCCGCAGGTGCGCCAGCGTCTGGTCGGCGCCCTTCGCCAGGCTGCACTCGCTAATCCCGACGCTGACCGTCCACCGATCGCCGGAGGAGCGCGCCGACCACCGCCGCTCCGCGTCGGACGCGTACCGCTCGAACTCCGCCCGGTCAGTCAGTCTCATCGTGATCCTCCAGCGGCTCGCCGCGCTTCAGCGCCTCGATGAGGCGATCCAGGCGATTGGGAGTCAGCCGCCCGCAGTACTGGTGATGGTCTACCTGCATGATTGGCGCCAGGTCACACACGCCGAGACAGCCATTGACGACCTGCAGTGTGAGCTGACCATCCGCACTAACCTCGCCGTCGCCCACGCCGTGGCGCAGCTCGAGATCCTGGATGAGCCGGTGCGCCCCCATGACGTAGCAGGCGGCTCCGTGGCACAGCAGCAGGAAGTGCTTGCCCGGCGGGTCGGTGCGGAAGTCGGCGTAGAAGGTAAGCAGGCCGTAGACACGGGTCACGCTCACGCCCAGGTGGTCCGCGATGAGCTCGGACGCCGCCTGCGATACCCAGCCGTAGAGGTGCTGCGCCTCCTGGCAGGCACCGATGATTAGCTCCTCGGCATCTTGGTGGTTGGCATAGCGAAAGTCGCGCTCGAGGATCGCCCGTAGCGGCTGGAGGTCGAGTTCGCCACCGGTGGTGGGAGCGTGTCCCAACGTGTCGTCCTCTCGTAGGCCGGAGCCCAGCATTCCCCGGTCGTCGAGTATAGCACCGACTTTCTCGAGCACCACCGAGCGCATTCCCGGCGCTTGCTACACTTTGCTCCGCGAATCATCCGCGCGTATGAAGGGATCGTGGGCCGGCGACATGTGGTGGTGGGAACGGCTGATCGAGGATCGCATCCAGTCGGCGCAGGAACGTGGGCTGTTCGACAATCTCGCCAGCCAGGGCAAGCCGCTGCAGCTCGATGACGGATCCGGTAAGGACTGCCTGGCCAACCATCTGCTGCGCGAGTCGGGCGTCCTCCCGGACTGGCTACAGCTGCGGAAGGAGATACACGCCGCTCGACCGGAGGTCGTGGAGGCGCTCCACGAGTTCGCGGCCGCGGCGTCCCATCTCGACCCGTACCACCCGGGCCATGCCGCCCTCCTGCGCCGGCTCGAGGTGCGCTACGTCGACCTGGCGTCCGAGATCAACCGACGCATCGACGAGCACAATCTGCGCTGCCCGTCCATGTCTCACGAGCTCGTCCGCTTTCAGGAGGATGCGGCCGCCCGCCTCCGGCGACGGCCCGCGCGCTAGCAGGTACGTAGGCGCCGTACCCGCTCGACCAGGTCAGGCGGTGCCGCCAGGTGCCGCGCGCACTCGCCGACGAGTCGAAGCACGTTGGCCTCAAAGATGAAGCGGTGCTGGCAGGGAGGACAGGCGTCGAGGTGGCCCTGAACCTCAGTCAGTTCCTCGTCGGTCAGTTCACGGTCCAGATAGGCGTAGAGACGGTCCATCGTCTCGTCACAGTTGAGCACCGGTCGCCTCCCCGTTGCCACAGGCGGCGGGCGTGCGCGACTCGGTCAGCGAGCGCTGGAGCCGCCGCCTCGCCCGGTGCAGACGGGACATGACTGTCCCGATCGGGATACCCATGATGTCGGCGATCTCGCGGTAGGCAAAGCCCTCAACATCCGCCAGGAGCACTACCTGCAAGAAATCTTCGGAGAGCGCGCCGAGCGCCTGGACCACCGATTCATCGGTGATGCTCGCCAGCACTTCGTCCTCGGGACGTGAGGCCGACGGCTGAATGCCCGAGTCGATCAGGTGGGTGTACAGGTAGTAGTCCTCGACGTTATCCAACGACGTGCTCCGCGGTCGACGCGAACGCTTCCGGTAGTCGTTGATGAACGCGTTCGTCAGGATCTTGAACAACCAGGCCCGCAGATTCGTTCCAGCCCGAAACTGGGTCAGCGACCGGAATGCCCGCAGGTAGGTCTCCTGCACCAGATCTTCGGCGTCCATGGGATTGCCCGTCATGCGGACAGCCGTCCGATAGAGCGCGTCGATATGGGTCAGCGCTTCGTCCTGGAGCGCGGTCGCCTCCTCTGCTGGCTCGTCGAGGTTCCTGGACACGTCCCTCCACCCTCCGTGGTGCCGTCAGACGACGGTCGCGCGGCGCCGGGATCGAGCTTCGCTCCTGGTGGTCGATCGGGCGCGTTGTGGCGATCGCATCGCTGCTGCGGGGCCGCAGTTATCGGCGACGTCGAGTAAAGAGCGACTGGAAGTCCCCGTCGAACGACTCGAGGAACTCGTGCATGTCGAGGACGTCATCGACCCCCACTGGTTCTGCCTCGAGGATCTCGTCGACGTCTACATTGTCCCACTCGCCGGCTTCCGCTTCGGCGATGTCGATACCGTAGTCGCCGACGACCGCCGCCACGAACGCCCGAGTTCCACAACCACTACAGCGAACCGCCAGCACCCAAAGGTTGCCGTTGCGGCCGACGACTCGCAGATCCTCGACGTCGTGGGGCCGGCGGCATTGCGAGCAGTCGCCAAGAACCGACAGCACGATGCGCCGCACTTCATCGGGGCGGTGGGGGACTTCAGGGTCTCCAGCCATCAGTTGTCACGTTTCTTATCGAAATCATCGAGATCGAGCGAGTTGATGAACTCACGAAACACCGACAGGTCGGTTCCCGTCGGCCCGCCCTCGGGCTCTCTGAGCGGCTTCTCAGACGCTTCGCCCTCACCCTCGGCCTCCGACTCGGCTTCGAGCCGGACGCCCGCGCGGTCCATCACGGACTCGTCGACGAGGATAGACACCTTGGTCCGCACAGCCAGCGCGATGGCGTCGCTGGGGCGGCTGTCGATCTCCAGCGTCCGCCCGTCCAGATCGATGACGATGCGCGCGTAGAACACATCCTGCGACAGGTCAGTCACCAGGATCTCTCGGACGGTGCCACCCATGTCCCCGATGATGGTCCGAATGAGGTCGTAGGGCAGCGGACGAGCCGCGGTGACGCCCTGCAACTCCATCGCGATCGCCTCGGCCTCGAACGGTCCAATCCAAATCGGCAGGTGGCGTTCGCCCGTCACCTCTTTGAGGATGACGACGCGATGCTGCGTGACCAGGCTCACCCGGATGCTCTCGACGACCGTCTCAATCATGGAAGGTGCCTTCCTCTCGCGTGCCGGTCGCGCCCGCGTGTCCGCGTCATGGTCGCGGACCGCCCCGTCGCACGCGATCTCCCTGCGAGAGCCGTCCTTTGCCGATTCTACTATCGGGCCCCCGGCGTGTCACTCGAACCGCTACCGTGCTACTGCGGGCCGTAGTTGGGCTGAGGAAGGACGCCCATCTCACTCGGTGGCCAGTAGGCCAGCCAGGCCTTGCCGATAATGTTGCCGATCGGCACCTCGCCGAAAACCCGAGAATCGCTACTGTTGTTCCGATTGTCGCCGAGCACGAAGACGTTGCCGGACTGGACCGTGTAGGTATTGTCGCCGGCGATCCCACGCCAACTGGTGTCGGACCGCAAATACGACTCGTCGAGCCGCTTGCTGTTGACGTAGACACCACCGTCGTGGATGGAGATCTGATCGCCGGGTAAGCCGATGATGCGCTTGATATACGGTTCTGAGGTCACGCCAGGCGGCATGAAGACGATGATGTCACCCCGCTGCGGCGGGCGGAAGGGATACCAGGACGTACCGGTCGTCACGTGTATCCCCGGAATCCAGTCCACCAACTTCGCTACGTCGAGATGGGAGTACTCACGCCGATTGACGATGAGCATCTCGCCGTTGTGCAGGTTTGGCTCCATGCTCATCCCGTCGACCCGGTAGTTGAGGATGACGCTACGCACGCCGACGAAGATGATCAACGCGAGCAGGAGCGTCTCGACGAGCTCCCAGACTGCCGAGCGGTTGTTCGGCTTCGGCGTCACATTTCGCGTGACTTGGTCGTCCTGAACGTCCGCGACGGGTACCTCGGGCGGGGGAGCAGGTCGGGAGTTGAAGGGTCTGACCACTGGTCCTCCGAAGGTCCGAACCGATCCGGTCTGGTGAGGTCCTTGCCGCCGATTATACATGCCGGGTTCCGCCGGGCGACCGATTTGGGACTCGGGTACGGCCCGACCACCCCGCTCGCGGCACTACAATCGTGGCGAGGCTGACGGTTCGATGCCATCGCAGTGGGCGCTGGCCGCCCACTAGCCAGGAGCACGGCCGCAGGTGACGAATCGGACGAACAAGCATTTCCAGGACCTGCTGACGCGGGGCACCGTCCTCGAGGGCCGCTACGAGGTGCAGCGCGTCATCGGCCAGGGCGGCATGAGCACCGTCTATGCCGCGCGTGATCTCCGCTTTAGCCACGTCGAGCGACTATGCGCCGTCAAGGAGATGTTCACCCGCGAGCCCAACGACCATCACCGGGTGTCCCAGATCTCCAATTTCGAACGGGAGGCAGCGCTGCTTGCCACGCTCAGCCATCCCGCCATTCCGAAGATCTACGACTACTTCTCCTACGACGGCCTCGTCTATCTCATTCTCGAGTTCATCGAGGGCACCGATCTCGAGCGATTGCTCTCCCGGACGGAAGCCCCCGTTGCCGAGTCAACCCTGATCGAGTGGGCCCTGCAGATCCTCGACGTGCTGTCCTACCTCCATGAGCACCAGCCCGATCCCATCGTGTTTCGCGACCTCAAACCGTCCAACGTCATGCTGCGCATCGACGGTACCATCACGCTCATCGACTTCGGCATCGCCCGAACCTTTCAGCCCCTGCAGCGCGGCACGATGATTGGCACCGAGGGCTATGCGCCGCCGGAGCAGTACCGCGGAACCGCCGAGCCACGCGGCGACATTTACGCGCTGGGGGCGACGCTTCACCACCTGTCGACCCGCGTCGATCCGCGCTCGGAGCCACCGTTCACGTTCGATCAGCGCCCGGTGCGTACCGTCAACCCAGAACTCAGTGAGGCGTTCGAGCAGGCCGTGCGCCGCGCGACCGCCTACGCGCTGGCCGATCGTTTCCCGTCCGCCGCGGCCATGGCCCAGGCGCTCAGCGAGATCCGCTCGGCCACCGGCGCTTCGCTCCGAAACGGGATTGCCCTCTCGCGGCCATCAGCACCACCGCTCGCGCCCATCTCACTGCCGGCCATCGCGACCGCCGCGGAGCCGGTCACCGAGCGGGTTCTGTGGGCCGTACAGACCGGCGACGAGGTCCGCGGCACCGCCACCATCGCCGCGGACCGTGCGTTTATCGGCTCGTACGATCAGCACCTCTACGCGCTGGCCGTCACCGATGGCGGGATCGTCTGGCGGTTTCGGGCGAACCGCGGAGTCATCGCGCGTCCGCTCATGCTGGACGATCAGGTCATCGTGGGCGCGGAGGACCACGTCGTCTACGCGCTGCGCGCCGAATCGGGCCGACTCGCCTGGTCCTTTCGCACCGCGATGCCGGTCAGGTCCTCCGCGGCTGCGTACGGCGACGCGCTGGTCGTCGGCTCCGACGACGGGTACTGCTACTGCATCGATGCCCGCCAGGGCAATCTCCTGTGGCGCCAGCGAGCATGGGGGCCGGTACGCTCTTCCCCGCTGGTCGCCGACGACCTCGTGTTCGTTGGCAGCGACGACGGGTCGGTGCACTGCTTCTCGGCAGTGGACGGCCGCCTGCGCTGGCGGGCGCCGCTTGGACGCCCGGTGCTGTCGTCGCCCGCGATCGCCAGTCAGGTGGTCGTCGTCGGCGGCATGGACGGCGCGCTCTACGGACTCGATCCGCGCACCGGCGCACGCCGCTGGTCGCTCGAGACTCAGGGACCGCTCATCGCGTCACCTCGGCTCGTCGGTGACCTGGTGGTGATCGGGTCCGCCGACGGTGCGCTCTATGCCGTCTCGGCGCTGGACGGCCGGCAGCAGTGGAAGCAGCAGGTCGCCAACCAGATCACGGCCACGGTGGCGATCCAGGGCGGTCGCGCCTACGTCGCGACAATCGACGGCAACGTGATCTGCGTGGCTCTCGAACAGGGAGAGACGATCTGGTCGCATCGGGTCGGCAGCCCGATCGCGTCCAGTCCGGTGCTCGGCGCCGGGATCCTGGTGGTCGGCGCGCTCGATGGCAAGGTCTACGGGCTGCGGCCCTGAATTACCGAGCCGAACGCATCTGGGAGGACTCAGAGTATGGCCGTGCGGGTCATCGTCCACATCCACAACGAGGATCCGTTCGTCGCGGAGGTCGACGCGCTGCCCGACCCCTCAGACAATTTCGTGATGCTGCGCAATCCGCGCCGCAAGGACGGCAAGTCGCTCACGTTCGTGACGACCGGCGCGACGGCATTCCTCTATCCCTGGTCGCGAGTGTCGTTCATCGAGGTCATGGACGGAACCGCCACCCACGAGAACATCGTCGGCTTCTTCCGCGACGACAGCCGGGGGTCGCGTCCATAGTCCCGAGATCGACGCGCCGGTCGGGTGCATCATCTCAGCCCGCTTCGAATGCGGGTGCGGTGCGCCTCGGACCGCGAGTCGCGATTCGCCGGAGTAGATCCGGACCCCGACAAGGTCCCGTCGGGGTGGACCTGGTTACGACGGCGGGCGAGTCGGTTGCCAATCCGCGGCAACTGTACCATCGTGAACACGACGAGCACGATGATGGCGACCGTGACGACTTGCGCCCAGCTCACACATGTGCCGTCCCGCGCGGCCGTGATCGGCTCCAGCGGCCGGCACGCCCACCGCCGTTGCGGTCAACATGAAAATCGGACCCTCTCGGGTCCGGGCAATAGCGCTGCACGTCCGCGATTTCAGCACGGCCCGCACCGGTTTCGAGCCCTTGGGAGCTACTTGAGGATGAAGCTCGAGACGAGACCCAGCAGCACGAACACGGCTGCGATACCGATCGTGAACTGGAACAGCGTCTTCTCGACGCCGCGACGCGTATGGTAAATCGAACCCGTGTCGCCGCCAAACGCGCCGCTGAACCCGGAGCCCTTGCTTTGCAGCACGACCACCAGCGTCAGCACCAGTGAGACAAGGATCATGCCCAGGTAGAGTGCCGTCGTCATCCAGTATCCCTCCACAGAGTCGAGGTCAGCCGACTGCACTATAACATCTGGACGCCTTCAGCTCAAAGCCGGATCGTGGCCGCCGCCTCGACGATGCGCGTGAACTGGTCGGCTTTCAGGCTGGCTCCACCGACCAGCGCGCCGTCGATCTCCGGCAGCGCGAGGAAGCCCAGGGCATTGTCGGGGTTCACGCTGCCGCCGTACTGGATTCGAACCTGATCGGCGACGGCGGAACCGGCGTGGCGAGCCAGCACCTCCCGAATCCAGCCGGCCATCTCACGTGCGTCGTCCGGCGTGGCCGCACGACCGGTTCCGATAGCCCAGACCGGCTCATAGGCGACCACGAGATGGCCGATCCCGGCCACGTCGACGCCCTCCAGCGCGGTTTCCAGCTGTCGCTCGACTACAGCGCGCGCCTGCCCACCCTCGCGCTCCTCCAACAACTCACCGACGCACAGGATCGGACGCAGCTGGTTACGGAGCGCCGCACGCAGTTTGGCCGCCACCAGCGCGTCGCTCTCGCCGAGGACGTGGCGCCGCTCGCTATGTCCCACGATGACATACCGGCACAGGGGTGCCAGCATCGTCGCCGACACCTCGCCGGTAAACGCGCCTTGGTCCTCCACCGCGCAGTCCTGCGCGCCGAGCTCGATGCCCGTCCCGGCGATGACCGCGCCAACCGGCACCAGCCAGGGGAAGGGTGGGAGCATGACGCGCTCGACCACGCCGAACGGCGCCAGCGTCGTCGCCAGGCTCCGCGCGAGCGAGACCGCTTCCTCGTGAGAGGTGTGCATTTTCCAGTTGCCCGCCACGATCGGCTTACGCATCGGCACCCGTCCCTTCCTGCTTGGCGAGCGCCGCGACGCCCGGCAGGACCTTCCCCTCGAGGAACTCGAGCGTCGCGCCGCCACCCGTCGAGATGTGCGAGATCTGGTCCGCCACGCCGAGCTGCTCGACCGCGGCCACCGAGTCCCCGCCGCCGACGAGTGTGAAGGCATCGGACCGGGCAACCGCCTGCGCGACCCCGCGGGTACCCGCCGCGAAGGGAGCCACCTCGAAGACCCCCATCGGCCCGTTCCACACGATCATCCGTGCCGGCGCGAGCGCCTGAGCGAAGAGCCGCACGCTTTCCGGACCAACGTCGTAGATTGCGTCCTGCTCACCGACCTGGTCCGCCGAGACAACTCGCCGCGACGCCTCCGCTGACAACTCCTCGGCGACGACCACGTCGACGGGCACGATGAACCGCACGCCCAGTTTCTCCGCGCGCTCCAGGGACGTCCGTGCCACGTCGAGCTTGTCATCCTCTACCAGCGACCGACCCACGGACATCCCGCGTGCCTTGAGGAAGGTGTTTGCCATCCCACCGCCGACCAGGATCAGGTTCACTCGATCGAGCAGGTGCTCGATGACTCCGACCTTGTCGGAGACTTTGGCGCCGCCCAGAATCAGCGCGTAGGGGTGCTCCGGATGATCGAGGACCCGGGAGAGCGCCTGAATCTCGCGCTCCATCAGCAGTCCGGCCGCCGACGGCAGGGACTCGGTCACGCCAACAGTCGATGCGTGCGCGCGGTGCGCCGTCCCAAAAGCATCGTTCACGTAGCACTCAGCCAGCGAGGCCAGTTCCCGCGAGAACACGGGATCGTTCTGCTCCTCGCGCGGATCGAATCGCAGATTCTCGAGCAATCCGACGTCACCTGGCTGCAGCCCTCCCGCCATGGCGTGCGCCTCCGGACCGACGACGTCGCGCGCGTACTGCACCGGTGAGCCGAGCAGTTCCTCGAGTCGTCGCGCAACCGGCTCCAGCCGCAGATCGTCGCGCACCTGCCCCTGCGGTCGCCCGAGGTGCGACATCAGAATGACCTTGGCTCGCCGCGCGCGCAGCGCGTCGATCGTGGGCATGGTGGCGCGGATCCGGGTGTCGTCGGTGATCCGGCCGTCTTCGAACGGCACGTTGAAATCGGCGCGTACCAGCACGCGCCGCCCTTCAACGTCGAGGTCCCGTAACGAGCGAATGTCCATCTCAGGTCCCTTTCCGTGCGCGCGCCCGACCGTACCGCGATCGCGCCCCGGGCTCAACAATCGGCCGGCGCCCCGTCGGAGGACGCCGGCCGTCGGCTGGACCGTTGTCTGGTCGGAGCTGCGGCTAGACTCCGGCCTCGGCGATCATGCTCGCCAGGTCGGCAACGCGGCAGGAATACCCCCACTCGTTGTCGTACCAGGCCACGATCTTCGCCAGGTTTCCGTCCATCAGCATCGTCGAGAGGCCATCGACGATCGCCGAGTGCGAGTCGCCGCGGAAGTCGGTCGAGACCAGCGGCTCCTCCGTGTAGTCGAGGATCCCCTCGAGATCGCCCTCCGCCGCCTGCTTGAAGACCTGATTGATCTCGTCCGCGCTGGTCGACTTCTCAAGCTCGGCCACGAAGTCAATAATCGACACGGTGGGCGTGGGTACCCGCAGCGAGAAGCCGTCGAACTTGCCCTTCAACTCCGGAATCACGAGCGCAAGCGCCCGAGCAGCGCCGGTAGTGGTCGGCACGATGTTGAGTGCGGCCGCTCGCGCCCGCCGCAGGTCGCGATGCGGGCCGTCGAGCGTCACCTGGTCGTTCGTGTAGGAGTGGACAGTCGTCATGAAACCACGCTTGATCCCGTAGTTGTCCTGGATCACCTTGGCAACAGGCGCCAGGCAGTTCGTCGTGCAGGAGGCGTTCGAGATGATCTGGTGCCGCTCCGGGTCGTACTCGTCCTCGTTGACGCCCAGCACGATCGTGATGTCCTCGTCCTTGGCCGGAGCCGTGATCAGGACCTTCTTGGCACCCGCCTGGAGGTGCGCCCGCGCCTTGGCCGCGTCGGTGAAGAACCCCGTCGACTCGATCACCAGTTCGACGTTGTTGGCCGACCAGGGCAGATTTGCCGGGTCGCGCTCGGAGAAGAACTTGATAGCCCGGCCGTCGACCGTCAACGAGTCATCCGTCGCCTCGACGTCGCTGTCGTAGACGCCGTACGTCGAGTCGTACTTCAGCAGGTGCGCGAAGGTATGGGGGCTCCCCAGATCGTTGATCGCCACGATCTCGAGCGTGTCGTCGTACTCGCCGACGATCGCCTTCAGCACCTGTCGACCGATGCGGCCGAACCCATTGATACCGACGCGTACTGGCATGGGCCATCCCTCCTCGACACGAACTACAAGCCGCGGGCTGTCACCTGAGCATTCAGCGCCTTGTCGTCACGGCTGTGACCGTTCAGGTGGACGGGAACCTCGGCCTCCGGTCGCCCCACCTGCTCCTTGGCGAGCGCCACCAGCGTCTCGGCAAGCTTGTCCGGGTCATGGCGGAGTGGGTTGGCGTCGTTTACCACGTCCCGCAACACCACCCTCACCGATCCATCCAGGGACTCCAGCCCCTCGAGGCTGACCGCCTGGACCTTCCACTCCGGCTTGATCTTGGTCACACCGGGATCGAGGTTGGAGTTCACCAGCACGTGGTCGACAATGGGCTCACCGACGTGTTCGTGGAGCGCTCGGACGTGGTCGACGACGCGGAAGTCGTCCGTCTCGCCACGCTGGGTGGCCACGTTACAGACGTAGACCTTCGTGGCAGGCGAGCAGCGGATGGCGTGCGTGATCCCCTGGACCAGCAGGTTCGGCAGCACCGACGTGTACAGGCTACCCGGTCCCAGCACGATCAAGTCGGCCGATAGGATCGCCACGATTGCCGGATCGTAGGCGTCCGGATGGGCGGGATCGAGGAATACCCTCTTGATTCGTCCCCGCTCCTTGACGATCTGCGACTCGCCCCGCACTACTTGGCCCTCGGTTAGCTCCGCACAGACGGTAATGTTCTCCAGCGACGAGGGGAAGACCTGGCCACGGACCGCCAGGACGCGCGACGATTCCACGACCGCGCGCTCGAACGAGCCGGCCACCTGGGTCATGGCGGTGATGAACAGATTGCCGAAGCTGTGGCCATCGAGCGCCGAGCCCTCCTGTTCAAAGCGGTACTGGAAGAGCTCGCCCATCAACGGCTCGGCATCGGCCAGGGCCACCAGGCAGTTTCGAATGTCGCCGGGTGGCGGCATCTTGAACTCGGTCCGCAGCCGTCCGGAACTCCCGCCGTCGTCGCCGACCGTGACAATCGCCGAGATGGCGACGTTCTGCTGTTTCAGGCCGCGCAGCAGTGTCGAGAGCCCCGTACCGCCGCCGATGGCGACGACGTTGAACTCCGGCGCGGTCGGGCCAAAACGATGCGCGTGGATCAGCTCGGCAAGCCCCTGTCCTTCGGGGCGCTGGTCCCAGAACGGGGCCAGCAACGACCGGCTCACCTGCACGAACCCCACCCCGACGAACGCCGCACCGCCGAGGATCATGATCAGCTCGCGATACGGGTGCGGGATGAACTGCAATGTCACGGTTTGGACGAAATTCGTGAGGCGTTCCGGAAACGCGTAGTGGCGGTAAACCCAGGCAAGGGCCATCGCCATAGCGAGGCTCGTCAGGACGAGGCCACTGAAAAAGAGCACAACCCAGCGCTTGACAAACATTCCTGGGCGGAGCCAGGTTCGGAGCTTCATGTGTCCCCCTGTTGCTCCTGAGCAGCCCGCGTCAGGCTGCGGGGATTATAGCATGGCCCCTGTCGGCACACCCCGGCTCCTGTTGCTCCCGCGGTCGCTCCTCTGGTATACTTTGCAGCGGAATCGACAGTGCCCGAGCGAAAGTGGGCTCCGCCCACTTTAATTTTTGCCCGCCCCGCACTTCGTCCACTTGCGCCCGTCCTCGCCCCGACGCCATCCGAGGGGAAGGTCGCACGAGGAGGTATCCCACACCCATGAAGAGCGATTTCTATACCGCCATTGCCCAGATCGCGGCGGAGCGAAATATCCCGCGCGAGGCCGTCCTCTCGTCGGTCGAGCACGCCCTGCGCACCGTCTACAAAAAGATGGCGAACACCGAGGATGAGGTCGAGGTCGAGCTCGACTCGACCAGCGGCAACATCCGGATCTTCGTGGTCAAGACGGTCGTCGAGGAGGTCGAGGACCCCAACAGCCAGATGACCGTGGAAGAGGCGCGCCGCACCCGCCCCAACGCCGTGGTCGGCGACGTTCTCCGCTTCGACCGCACGCCGCAGAACTTCGGCCGCATCGCTGCACAGACCGCCAAGCAGGTCGTGCTGCAGCGCATTCGAGACTACGAGCGCGACAGCGTCTACTCCGAGTATATCGACCGGGTCGGCGAAGTTCTCAACGGCATCGTTCAGCGGGCCGATCCAAAGGCGGTGATCGTCGACCTCGGAAAGGCCGAGGCGGTCATGCCGGCCCGTGAGCAGGTGCCAAACGAGCGCTATCGCGTCGGACAACGCCTGAAGGTCTACCTGGTCGAGGTCAACAAGGAGACGCGCGGCCCGCAGCTGATCGTCTCGCGGACGCACGCGAATCTGATTAAGCGGTTGTTCGAGCTCGAGGTCCCGGAGATCTACAGCGGCGCCGTGGAGATCATGGCGGTCGCGCGTGAGCCGGGGCTGCGCTCGAAGGTCGCGGTGGCGGCGCGCCAGGAGAAGGTCGATCCGGTCGGCTCGTGCGTCGGCGTCCGCGGCGTACGCATTCAGAACATCGTCAACGAGCTGTACGGCGAGAAGATCGACGTCATCGAGTGGTCGCCGGACACCCCGAACTTCATCGGCAACGCGCTCAGCCCGGCCAAGCCTATCAGCGTCGTCCTGAACGACACCGACAAGGTGGCACGGGTGGTGGTACCGACCGAGCAGATGTCGCTGGCCATCGGCAAGGACGGGCAGAACGCCCGCCTGGCCTACAAGCTCACCGGCTGGCGCATTGACATCAAGGACCCCGAGTCGCTGCGCGGCGCGGACGACGACATCCTGCGCCAGGCGCGAGCCGCCCTTGCCGGTGTGCCGGACGATCTGATGACCCAGGGCCGCCAGCCGCGGCTCGTCCGCGGCAACGGCACGATTAACTTGCGCGAGCACGAATTCGGGCCGCTGCCGTCGGAGCTCGTCGGCATGAGTGTCGACGTCGAGGTCGTGGACGGCGTGCTTGAGGTGTTCTACAACCGTTCATTGCGCGCCAGGTACAACTTCGAAACCGGCGAGGCCTTGTCGCTCGTCGACGAGGAGGACTCGCTGGTCTAGGCGGCCCGGACGCCGGCCGGCCCTGGAGCGGAGGCGGAAGATGACCGGGACGCCGGCGAGTTCGCGGCGGCAAAAGGGTCCTCGCCCCAAGCACGTGCCGATGCGCACGTGCGTCGTATGCCGCGAGAGCGATGCGAAGAGAGCGTACGTACGCATCGTGCGTTCGCCAGAGGGACAGGTTCAGATCGACCGGACCGGCAAGCGTAACGGGCGCGGCGCATACCTGTGTGCGCGCTTTGCATGCTGGGAGCGCGCGGCCGCGGGCAACGCGCTGGATCGTGCGCTGCACGTGGAGGTTCCCGCCGACGTGCGCGAGACGCTGCTCGTTTACGCGGACCAGCATTTCCGGAGGGGCGACGACACCACGGACTGAGCCACCCCACCGTGATCGAAGGAGGAGACGATGAGTCAGAACAGAGGCCGGCCGCCGCGCGGTGGTGGGCGAGGTCGAAACAGTCACCGCGGTCGTAGCGGGCCACCTCGTGGCGTACAGACCCTGGAGGCGCGGCGGGCGCCGGTGATCACCGGCCCGGTGACGCTCGGCTCGGTTATGTCCGTCGGGGAGCTGGCCGATGCGCTGGGAGTCAACCCGGTCGAGGTTATCAAGAACCTGATGGGCCGCGGCATCATGGCCAACATCAACCAGCAGATCGATTTCGCCACGGCCACCAGCGTCGCGTCGGATCTGGGCTTCGCGACCGAGGAGCACATCCCCGACGTCATCCAGCAGGCAGATGAAGCGGTCGAGCACCGGCGTGGTGAGAGTGCCACCGACCCCGGCTCGGTCACGCGACCGCCCGTCGTCACTATTATGGGTCACGTCGACCATGGCAAAACTAAGCTGCTCGACGCGATCCGTCAGACCCACGTTGCCGAGGGTGAGGCCGGCGGGATCACCCAGCACATCGGCGCCTACCAGGTCGAGATCCAGGGCCGCCGCATCACCTTCCTGGACACACCGGGGCACGAGGCCTTCACTGCCATGCGCGCCCGCGGGGCTCAGGTAACGGACATCGCCATCCTGGTCGTGGCCGCGGACGACGGCGTCATGCCCCAGACGCGCGAGGCGATCAATCACGCCCGCGCGGCCGGCGTGCCGCTGATCGTGGCCCTCAACAAGATCGATCTGCCGAGTGCCAACCCTGAACGCGTCAAGCAGCAGTTGTCCGACGTCGGAGTGATTCCCGAGGACTACGGGGGCGATGTCCCGGTGGTCGAGGTCTCGGCCCGCGAGCGGCTGGGGATCGACGACCTGCTCGAGATGATTCTGCTCGTGGCCGACATGCAGGCCCTGAAGGCCAACCCGAATAAGCCGGCCATCGGCGTCATCATCGAGGCCAAAGTCGACCGCAACCGCGGCCCGGTAGCCACGGCGCTCATTCAGTCCGGCACCCTCGGCCCACGCGATGTGGTCGTCGTCGGGGCAACCTGGGGCCGCGTGCGCGCGATGAATGACGATCGCGGACGACGGGTGCGGCGGGCCGAGCCGGCATCACCCGTCGAGGTGCTGGGGCTACTCGATGTCCCCGAGGCCGGGGACATCCTCCAGGCGGTCGCCGACGAGAAGGTCGCTCGCTCGCTCGCAGAAGAGCGCGGCCGCCAGCGGCGTGCCGAGGCGTTCTCCGAGACGCGCGTGGTCAAGCTCGATGAAGTCTATGGTCAGATCCAGCAGGGCGAGACGCGGGAGCTGCGCATCGTGCTGAAGGCCGACGTCCAGGGCTCGCTCGAGGCGATCCAGGGGACCCTGGTGAAACTGAACGAGGAGTCGACCTCGGTCGGGATCAGCGTGGTGCACACCGGCACCGGCGCCATCTCCGAGTCCGACGTCATGCTCGCGGTGGCCTCTGGCGGGATCATCATCGGCTTCAACGTGCGTCCGGACGTGGCCGCCAAGCGCGCCGCCGACTCGGCAGGCATCGATGTCCGCTTCTACGACGTCATCTACCACCTGGTCGACGACATCAAGGCGGCCATGGTCGGCTTGCTTGCGCCCGAGACGCGGGAGGTCACGGACGGCTACGCCGAAGTGCGGCAGACGTTCCGCCTGCCGAATCGCGAGGTGGCAGCCGGTCTCTACGTGCTGGACGGCAAGGCCGCCCGCAACTCGCGAGTGCGAGTGCTGCGCAGTGGCACGGTCATGTTCAACGGCACGGTTTCGTCGCTGAAGCGCTTCAAGGACGACGTGCGCGAGGTTCAGTCAGGGTACGAATGTGGACTCACGATCGATGGGCTGCAGGACGTCCAGGTTGGGGATCAACTCGAGTTCTACCACACCGAACAGGTGGCCCGGACGGCGTAGCGCGCCACCGTGGGCGCAGCCGCGATGCCGGCAGTGTCGAGGCGAGGGGCGGACAACCGATGAGGGTCGTCCCTCGCCTCGCTCCACGTCCGAACCCAGGCAGCCGTACAACGAGAGCCGCTCGGACGGAAGGAGATGGTCTCCATGCCCAGCCGCCGTCAGGAACAGCTCGCGGACTTTTTGCGCGACGAGATCAGCGAGATTATGCAGCGAGAACTGAAGGACCCGCGACTCGGCTTCGCCAGCATCACGCGTGTCGAGCTCAGTCCAGATCTGCGCTACGCCCGAGTGTTCGTCTCGGTCCTCGGCACGGACGAGGACCTGGACGCGACGCTTAAGGCCCTGACCGGTGCGGCTGGGTTCATCCGTCGCCTCCTGTTGCCACGCATGCACGTACGCCACGTCCCGGAACTGACGTTCCGCTCCGACCGCTCGATGGAGCATGCGGAGCAGATCGCACGCGCGCTCAACGCGATTCGCGATCAACTCCACCCGTCGGAGCAGATGCCGGCGCGGCACGGGAAGGACATCGATGACCACGCGTGACGGCTACTTGTCCGGAAGCGTTCTGAGCCGCTCGGAGCTGCGCACCGTCTGGGACACCGTGGACGCTGCGCGGCGGATCGTGGCCCTCACCCACGCCAATCCAGACGCGGACGCCATCGCCTCGTTACTGGCACTGACCGACCTGCGCGTCCGCGCCGGGCAGGAAATCATCCCGGCGGTCGGTGACGGCGAACTGCCGGACACCCTGAGGTTTCTGCCCGGTGCCGACCGTCTCGTCGCGCCAGAGACGATCAGTCTCCAGGGGGTCGATCTGCTGGTAATGCTCGACTGCGCCGATGAGATGCGCGTTGGGCCAACGTTCCAGCAGCATCCGGAGTGGTTCGACGGCCGGATCCCGATCGTCAACATCGATCACCACGTGACGAACACACGCTTTGGTTCGGTGAACCTCATCGATCCGCAGGCAGCAGCCACCGCCGAACTGCTCGGTGTGATGCTTATTGAGCTCGGTATTCCAATCGAGGTCGACGTTGCCACCTGCCTGCTGGCCGGCATTCAGGGCGACACCCTCGGCCTCCGCACGCCGAGCACCCGTGCTCGCACCCTGCGTCTTGCTGCTGACCTACTCGAACGCGACGCCGATCTCGACACGGTCGTCGACAACCTGTTCCGGGTAAAGCCGTTCTCGACGATACGGCTGTGGGGGCTCGCCCTCACCCGCGCGGAGCGCCTGGGTGCCATCGTCTGGACCGAGATCACGCCCGACATGCTGACATCGTCGGAGGCGGCGGCGGCCGAGGGCGAGGGCATCGTCAACTTCCTGGCCGGCAGCAAGGGCTCCCGCGTGGGCGCCCTCCTCTACCGGCTACATGACGGCTGGCGCGTCAGCCTGCGCTCGGTGCGCGAGGACGTCAACGTTGCCGACCTGGCTCGACTGTACGGCGGAGGCGGTCACCCGCGAGCCGCCGGGTGCCGGCTCGCACCCGGCATCGAGGCGCGAGATCGGTTCCTCACAGACCTTGCGGCACGACTCGAGGCGCTTCCAGTCCACCGTGGCTAAACTGACGTGAGCCTCACGCCCCACGGTCTGCTGGTCGTCGACAAGCCGCGCGGGGTGACGTCCCACGATGTCGTCGCCCGGCTTCGCCGGCTGCTCGGCACCCGGCGCGTTGGCCACGCCGGCACGCTGGACCCCGCCGCCGAGGGCGTCCTCGTGGTCGCGGTCGGTGCGGCAACCAGGCTCATCGAGCGGGTCCAATCGGGCCAGAAGCAGTACCTTGCCCATGTGGTCCTCGGCGCCGAGTCGGACAGCGGGGACGTCGAGGGGACGCTCGCCCGGACGTCTACGATCGTGCCGGACCGTTCCGCCGTCTTGGCGGTGCTCGCCGGCATGACCGGAGTGGTCCGACAGGTCCCGCCGGCCCACTCGGCGATCAAGGTGGGCGGCGAGGCGCTCTACCACCGGGCGCGCCGCGGAGAGCAGGTCGACGTGCCGGCTCGCACCGTCTCGATTACCGGCCTGTCGCTGCTGAGCTACGACTACCCCGACGCGCTGATTCAGGTCGACTGCGGCGGCGGCGTCTACGTTCGCTCGATCGCTCGTGATCTCGGACATGCCCTCGGCTGCGGGGCCTATCTGCACTACCTCCTGCGGACCCGCGTAGGCCGGTTCGACCTCGCGTACGCCAGGCCGCTGTCCGAACTCGAACGCGGCTTCTCGTCGGACACCTGGCCGCTCGTCGCGCTCCATCCCGACGCCGTGCTCCGTGACGACGACGCACTCGTGCTGGGCGAGGCGTCGCTGGAGTCGTGGTATCATGGGCGACCGGTCCCGATGCCGGGAGGGACGGCGGTGACCACGACGCACGTGCGCGCCTACGATCGGGACGGAAATTGGCTGGGGATGGCGACGACCGATCCCGGCCGTGGGCTCTGGCAGCCCCGGTCGGTGATCGGTCGCTGAGTACGGCGGAGCGTGCACATGGCGGCCCGCATCGTCCACGAATTGAGCGACGTCCCACCGGACCGCCATGTCGTAACGGTCGGGAATTTCGATGGCGTCCATCGCGGCCATCAGTACCTGCTCAACGAGCTCGACGTGCATGCCGGGCGTCACCATGCGTCCAGCCTCGTAGTGACCTTCGACCCACTCCCCGTCGAAGTGCTTCGACCTGAGCGGGCGCCGCGCCGTCTAACCTCCACGCCGGAGCGGCTATCGCTGATCGCGTCTCGCGGCGTTGACTCCCTGGTCGTCCAGCGCTTCGACCGTGACTTCGCCTCCTGGCCGGCGCGGGAGTTCGTCGATCGCGTCACCCGCTCCGGGAACGTCGCCGCCTGGGTCGTCGGCGCGGACTTCGCCTTCGGTCACGACCGGACGGGCTCACCCGAACTCCTCCGCCTGCTCGCCCCAGAGTACGGCTTCACCGTGGCGGTCGTCGAGCGAATTGGCGGCCATGGCATAAGCAGCACCGAGATCCGCCGGCTGGTGACGTCCGGGGAGGTGGCCGCGGCCGCCGAACTGCTCGCGCGCCCGTACACTCTGGGCGGCAAGGTGGTTGAAGGAGCCCGTCGCGGTCGCACCCTTGGCTTCCCGACGGCCAACATGGCCGTCCCCGGGAATCTGGTCGTGCCGGCCGACGGCATCTACGCCGGCTACGCGTCGATCGACTGCCGCGACGATCTCGATCGAGCGCTGATCTACATCGGCAGCCGTCCTACCTTCGGCGGCGAATCGCGCGTGATTGAGGTCAACCTGCTCGACTTCTCGGGTGACCTGTACCGGCATGACCTCGCGGTCCTCTTCATCGAGCGGGTACGCGAAGATCGTCACTTCGCCACGCCGGACGCAATGGTCCGGCAGATGGCCGACGATGAGGCGGACGCGCGACGCATCCTCGACCGGGTTCCCGCCGCACTGGTGTGGCAGCAGGCCGAGCCGGCCATTCGCATTCCAGAAGGAGCACGTCAGGCGTGACCGCCACACAGTCGGGACCGACACCCGAACGCCTCGCCGCGGCCCGGCAGCTCGTCGAACGGGGGGCCGTCGATGTCGTCGTGCGCGAGGATCTCGAGCGCAAGCTGGTCGGCACGCGCTCGCTGCGCGTCAAGTTCGGCGTCGACCCGACGCGGCCGGACCTGCACCTCGGCCACTACGTATGCTTTCGCAAGCTGCGCGAGTTCCAGGAACTCGGACACCAGATCGTCGTCATCATTGGTGACTGGACCGCCAGGATCGGTGACCCGTCGGGGCGGTCCGTGCAGCGGACGATGCTGACCGAGGAGGAGGTCCAGGAGAACGCACGCACCTATCTGGATCAATTCTTCAAGGTCGTCGATGTCGAACGCGCCGAGATCAACTGGCAGAGCGCCTGGTTCGGCACGTTCGACCTGGGCGACGTTATCGGCCTGACCAGCAAATACACGGTGGCCAAGATGCTCGCGCGTGAGGACTTCTCGCGTCGCTTCGGTGAGGGCTCGCCGATCGCCATCACCGAACTGCTCTACCCTCTGCTCCAGGCGTACGACTCGGTCGCCGTCCACGCCGACGTGGAAATCGGCGGGACCGACCAGACCTTCAACCTGCTCGTCGGGCGCGACATCCAACGGGAGATGGGCCAGGAACCGCAGAACATCCTGACCGTGCCGATTCTGGTGGGCACGGACGGAGTCCAGAAAATGAGCAAGAGCCTGGGCAACTACATCGCCGTCAACGACCCACCGTCCGAGATGTTCGGCAAGATCATGTCGATTCCCGACTCGGCGCTCGGTGATTACCTGCGCCTGCTGACCGACGTGCCGGACGACGAGATCGACAGGCTGCTGGACGGCGCCGCCCGCGGAGATATCAACCCGCGCGACGTCAAGGAGCGCCTCGCGACCCTCGTCGTGTCCGACCTGCAGGGACTCGAA
The DNA here is from genome assembly GCA_035532355.1 of Thermomicrobiaceae bacterium. Taxonomy (GTDB): domain Bacteria; phylum Chloroflexota; class Chloroflexia; order Thermomicrobiales; family Thermomicrobiaceae; genus DASSZN01. Next base: position 25,025 of record DATKRJ010000365.1, read on the forward strand.
GCAGGCGAGGCCGCGCGCGACGAGTTCAAACGCGTCTTCCGCCACCGCGAGCTGCCCGAAGAGATGCCCGAGCTGGCTGTCCCCGGCGATGTCCGCATCCTGTCGCTTCTGGTGGAGACGGGGATGGCGCCGAGCAACCGCGCGGCGCGACCACTCGTCAACGACGGTGCCGTCCACATCGACGGTCAGAAGGTAACGGATCCGAACCAACTGATTCGCGTTCAGGCGCCCATGGTGCTGCGGGTCGGCCGCCGCTTCGTCCGGCTGGTTCCCACGCCCTGAGGCGGCGGCTGTGCTATACTCGGGCGTGCCGCTGAGGCGAACTTCGGGGTGTGGCGCAGTTGGCAGCGCGCGGCGTTTGGGACGCTGAGGTCGGAGGTTCGAGTCCTCTCACCCCGACCGACGCGGGAGTAACTCAGCTGGTAGAGTTCCTGCCTTCCAAGCAGGCTGTCGCGGGTTCGAGTCCCGTCTCCCGCTCCTCGTGACCCCGGCTGTGCCGGGGTTCTTGCTCGCGTCAGAGCCCTCGCGTACGACCGGACGTCGCGCGTATTGGGTTCGAGGACTTCCCCCGAGCGGCGCGCGGCCACTGTCGCCGCCACACCCTATCGATGCGCTCTGGGACGCCGTCGGCCCCACCGGGTGCCGGTGTCGCAGAACCCCATCGCATGCGCTCGCAGATCAATCGCCGGTGGCTAGGATGGGTTACGTCAGCGCGGCGCGAAGCATCTTGCGCGCGTTGCCGCCGAGGATGCCACGGATCGCCGTCTCGTCGTAGCCGCGGCGTGCCAGGCCGGCTGTCACGTTCGGCAGGTCGGTGATGGTGGCGAACCCATTCGGACCGGTCGTCCCGCTGATGCCCGACGACCAGGCACCGGCACCCGCTCGCATAAAGTCGACGAAGTCCGGACCCAGCGCGACGCGCTCCGGCCCGATCAGTCCCACGATGTGGTCGATGTGGTCGAGCAAGCGTTCGATCGAGGCCCGCTCAGGATCGTCGTCCAGGAACTCCGCCACCGCGTTGACGCCGACGAAACCACCCGTGTCCGCCACCGCGCGAATCTGATCGTCATCCAGGTTGCGACGGTGCGCGCAGAGCGCTTTGGCGTTGCTGTGCGACGCGATCACCGGTGATCGACTCGCCTCGATGAGGTCCCAGAAGGACTTGACGGAGAGGTGCGAGACGTCCAGCAAGATACCCAGTCGGTTGGCCTCCGCCACCATCGCGCGGCCGAGTTCGGTGAGTCCGCCGTTCGCGCGCTCCTCACCAATGCCTTCCGCTAGCAGGTTGCGCTGGTTCCAGGTCAGCCCCAGCACGCGCACGCCCAACTCCGCGAACACGCGCAGCGACTCGACGCCATCCTGGACGCATTCCCCGCCCTCGATCCCCAGCACCAGCGCCACCTGGCCGCGCTCGATCGCCCGGTCGAATTGCTCTCCCGAGCGGCAAAGCACGACGCCCTCGCCTTCGGACACGTCATCCAGGCCCGCCCCCAGCATCGTGACCGCACGCCGGAGCGCCCGATCGGGCTTGTGCTCCTCCTCGACGTACAGCGCGGCCACCACCACGTCCACGCCCCCCTCCCGCCAGCGCGGCAGGTGCAGTCGCTCCAGCACGCCGTGCTCGCCGGCCGCCCGACGCCGGGCCACGTCGCACAGGACATCGGAGTGGCAGTCGACCACGACTGCGTCTCGGTGCAGACGATCGACTGGATCGACGCTCATGGTAGCCCTCCCTCGTCCCGACCAGGTGCCATCGTGACGCGCGGCTCGACGTCCCGCGCCTCGGCAGAGCGAGACGGGCCGCCTTGCGACGGCCCGTCATCCCGGCTCTCGCGGCTCAGTTCGCGGCGGCCCGCGCCGCTGCCTGCTTGCGAGCTTTCATTCGCTCGTCGTTGGTCAGCAGGCGCTTGCGCAGTCGGAAGTGCTTGGGGGTAATCTCCAGCAGCTCGTCGTCCGCCAGGAAGTCGAGCGCCTGCTCCAGGCTCAGAACCACCGACGGTGTCAGGCGTACGGCGACGTCCTTCGTGCTGGCGCGCATGTTGGTCAACTTCTTGGCGCGGCAGACGTTCACCGGGATGTCGTCCGGCCGCGGGCTCTGGCCGACGACCATGCCCTCATAGACGTCTGTGCCCGGCTCGACGAACGTCAAGCCTCTCCCCTGCGCTCCGGCCAGGCCGTGTGACAGCACGACGCCGGTCTCCGACGCCACCAGCGCTCCACCCCGGTTCGACGTGATCGCCCCCTGCCACGGCTCGTATCCGATCAGGCGGGACGAGAGCGAGCCGTTGCCCTTCGTCGCCGTCAGGAAGGCGTTGCGCAGGCCGATTAGCCCACGTGTCGGAATGGCGAACTCGAGCCGCACGCCGCCCCGCCCGTCGTGGACGACGTCGAGCATGCGTGCCCGCCGTCCGCCGACAAGATCGCTGACCGTCCCGACGAACTCCTCGGTCGTGTCGATAAGTAACTGCTCGATCGGCTCGGACAGCGTGCCTTCGATCTCGCGGGTGATGACCTCGGGCCGAGAGACCTGGAACTCGTACCCCTCGCGGCGCATCGTCTCGATTAGAATCGATAGGTGCAGCTCGCCGCGTCCCGAGACCGAGAAGACGTCCGCCTGGTCCGTGGGTTCCACCCGCAGCGACAGGTTCGTCTCGAGTTCGCGGAACAGCCGCTCCCGCAGCTGTCGCGAGGTCGAGAATTGCCCCTCGCGACCCGCGAACGGCGACGTATTGACCCCAAAGGTCAGCTTCAATGTCGGCTGCTCGATCTCGATCGCCGGGAGCGCGTCCGGCGCCTCGGGTGCCGCCAGCGTCGAGCCGATCTTCGCCTCGGCGAAGCCGGTTACGGCGACGATGTCGCCGGCCTCCGCCACGTCGACTTCGCGCCGCGACAGCCCCTCAAAGGTCAACAGATAGCTCACCCGCTGCCGCGCCTCAGCGCCGTCGGCGTCGATCTGCACCAGCGTCTCACCCGCCCGAATGCGGCCGCGGTGGACCCGGCCGATCGCGATCCTGCCGCGGTGCGAGTCAAAATCGAGCGAGGCCACCAGCAGCTGTACCGGTCCGTCCGGGTCGGCTTCCGGCGCCGGGACGTGGGACAGGATCGTCTCGAAGAGCGGCCGGAGGTCGGGAGCCAGGTCATCGGGCGCCAGACCGGCCCTTCCGTCACGCGCCACCGTGTACACCACCGGGAAGTCCAGCTGATCGGCATCGGTCGCCAGTTCCAGAAAGAGGTCTTGGGTGCGAGACAGCACCACAACGGGCTGCGCGTTGGCTCGATCGACCTTGTTGATGACCACGATCGGCTTCAGTCCCAGCTCTAGTGCGCGGGCCAGCACCGTCCGCGTCTGCGGCATGGGGCCCTCGACCGCGTCGACCAGCAGCAGGCAACCGTCGGCCATGTTCAGCACCCGCTCGACCTCGCCGCCGAAATCCGCGTGGCCCGGGGTGTCGATGATGTTGATCTTCACGCCGTGGTAGATGACGCTGGCGTTCTTGGCCAGGATCGTGATCCCGCGCTCGCGCTCCAACTCGTTACTGTCCATGATCAGCTCGCCGGCCGCGTTCGGATCGCGGAACACGTGCGACTGCTTGAGGAGCCCGTCCACCAGCGTGGTCTTGCCATGGTCGACGTGGGCGATAATGGCGATATTCCTGAGCGCGGTGTGGATCGTGGTCCGCGGCGTCCCTGTCTGCACGGCAGTCATCGCGCTCCGTTTCTCCGGTGAGGATGGGGCTGGGGCGGAGGGATGGTTCCGGCCGCCGGCACGTCACGGGGGTCTTCCCAAAACACTCAATTGTACCACATCCACGACGAGTCTCCCGCGACATCGCGAAGTCGCGAGGTCGGAGGTCAGCGAATGGACCAGCCACCGTCGACCACCAGCGCCTGACCGGTGATGAAGTCCGCCTCGTCGGACGCCAGGAACAGCGCCGCCCGGGCCACGTCGAGCGGCTGCCCTACCCGCCCTCGCGGGATCCCGGCCACTACCGCCGCGCGCTCACCCGGGTCGGCCAGTCGCCGCGCGGTCAGGCGCGTCTCGATCGTTCCCGGGCAAACCGCGTTGGCCCGCACACCCTGCCCAGCGTACTCCACCGCGATCGAGCGGGTGAGCGCGAGGATGCCGGCCTTTGACACGGCATAGGC
>DATKRJ010000366.1:0-5948 GCA_035532355.1 Thermomicrobiaceae bacterium
AGCGGGTGGCTCCGCGGGGGCCGTCGCTACCAGTCGACGCCCGCGGCCAGCGCGTCGGCCTGCTCGACGGTCATCACCTGGTCGGCTGCAGCCTGGTTCAACCACGTCACGTACGCCTGACCGATGTTGCCCATCTCGACCTGCCAGCCAGCGGGGTTCGACGGCGTGTAGGTCAGGCAGCGGCGCTCGAAACACTGCACCAGCACGTCCTGGACGCCGCCGCCGACCGGGACGCGGACCCAGTAGGGCTCGGTGAGCGGGTAGCCGGTCACCGAGAGCGGCGGGCTGAACAGGGGGCCGTTGGCGGTGGCCCCGTCGACCTCGACCGGTCCCTGCTGGCCGAGAAACGTGGCGAACACCGAGGCGATGCCGTGGCCGGTGGGGCCGTTGGCCGTACCGGCGAGCACGCCGTAGCCGGCCGTGCCGGGGTCGCTCATCACGGTGCCGTCGGCGGCCAGGCGCGCGGTCACGACGGTGCCCGTGGCCGCGGGCGGCAACGTCAGGAGCGGCCCGAGCGTGGCGTAGGTCGGCCCGTCGCCGCCGGGGTCACCGGCGAGCGGCACGGCCGCGGGTGTCAGTGATTGGAAGCTGTTGTCCCCGGTCTGCCGCTGCCCCGTGATCATCTCCGCGGCCAGCCGCCCGCCGGTCACGTACCAGCCCGAGCTCAGCGGCGCCAGCGGGTCGTTGACCTCCATGCGTCCCTTGTCGAAGTACTCGACCAGGCGCCGGCCGCCGGGATCCTCGGCGTAGGGTTCGAGGGTCGGCGGGCCGAGCGGTGCCGGACCCCACACCCAGCTGCGCTGCGTCCGGCCGGCCTCGACCGGGCCGTCGCTGCGCGTCTGCCACCAGGAGAAGACGGCCGCCGCCCGGTCGGGTGTCGTGGCGGGCAGGGGCAGCGTCCAGCCCTCGTCGAGGAGCGCGGCGGCGTCGCCGTACCAGCGGTCGGCGGTGGACTGGAGGAGGACGACGATCAGTTGACGGCCGTTGCGCTGGGCCACCTCGATCAGGCAGAGCCCGGCGGCGTCGGTCCAGCCGGTCTTGCCGGCGATGATGCCCGGGTAGCGCTTGGGCAGCTGGTTGAGGTGATCGTAGTGGTGGCCGTCGCCGTCGTAGCTGGCAGCGCCGGAGATCTGGACGAAGGTGGGGTAGGCGAGCGCGGCACGCGTGATCAGCGCCAGGTCGTAGGCCGAGGAGTAGTGGCCGGAGGCGTCGAGCCCGTGCGGGTTGACGTAGTGGGTGTCGCGCAGTCCGAGGGTGGTGGCCTCGTCGTTCATCCAGCCGATGAAGCGCGCCCGCGCGGCCGGATCGTCGGTGGTGGGGCTGCCGCCGATCGCTCGGGCGATCGCCATGGCGGCGTCGTTGCCGCTCGGCAGGAGCAGCCCGTAGAGAAGGGTCGTCAGCGAGTCGGTCTCGCCCGCCTGGAGTCCGGCGCTCGACTCACCGACGAGGTCGGAGGGCTCGATCGTCACCCGCTGCTGCAGGTTGCCGCGCTCGAGCGCAACCAGCGCGGTCATGACCTTGGTCAGGCTGGCCATGGCGGTGCGCAGGTGCGGATCCTGCCCGTCGAGCACGTCGCCGGTGGTCGGATCCAGGATGATCCAGGTGCGCGCCTGGACCGCGGGATGCGCCGCGGCGGTGTGCGGCGGGAGCGTGGCCAGCAGAACCAGGAGCGGCAGCAAGGCTGCCACCCGGCGGAGAACGCCCGTCATCGTGCCTTCCTCGGTGATCCGGATGAATTGACGGAAGTATGCCGGACGGCCCGCGGTCACGACCACCCAGGGAGAGGGCGGGAGCGGCCGGCAACCGCGACGCCGCCGGACCGTTCCTCCCTCAACGACACGGCGGCCGCGGCCGGGAGAGGGCGGGAGCGTGCAGACGGATATCATTTCGAGGAGTCGTCGTGGGCCCGGACGCCTCTGGGCACTGGCGCTCGTGCTGCTGCTCCCGGCGCTGCTGACGATCGCACGGCCGGCGAGCAGGGCGGCCGCGGCATCGCCGATCTCGCCCTACGTGGGGCTGCATCTCGACACCCAGCCGGCGGACTTCGCGGGCGATAGCCTGGCCGGCGTCGCGGTCGATGCGACGAACGGGCAGGCCGACGTGCACCTCGGGGCGACCGGCTGGACCAGTGGGCAGGCGTCGACCGCGCACGGGAGCGAGCCCGACCGCTGGGGCACGCTCGTGTCGGCGCCGCTCGACGCCAGCGCCCCGCTCGACCGCGCCGTCGTCTCCTGGGACGCCCAGACGCCGCCCGGTAGCTGGCTCCAGGTCGAACTGCGGGCCTACCGGCCCGACACGAGCCACTGGACGGCACACTACACGCTGGGCGTGTGGGCATCGGACAGCGGCACGATCCAGCGCCACAGCGCGGGCGGCCAGTCGGACGCGGACGGGTCGGTGGCCACGGACACGCTGGACCTCGCGGGCGGTCCGGTCTACACGCGCTACCAGTACCGGGTTACGCTGTTCACTGTCGATCCGACGGTCAGTCCACATCTCCGGCTGGTCGCGGTCATGACGTCGAACTCCCAGCGCGAGACGGCCGGCGATGGGGCGACGTCCAGCCAAGTCGCCTGGGGCATCGACCTGCCGGTGCCCCAGCACTCCCAGATGCTCTACCCCAACGGCGGCGAGGCCTGGTGCTCGCCGACGTCGGTGGCCATGGTGCTTAGCTACTGGGGCGAAAGCGTGGCGGTCCCCGACGCCGCGGCCGCGACCTACGACGCGACCTACCAGGGGACGGGCAACTGGCCCTTCAATACCGCCTTCGCCGCGACCTACGGGCTGGAGTCCTACGTCACGCGGCTCGGCTCGATGACCGACGTCGAGGCATGGATCGCGGCGGGTATCCCGGTCGTGATCAGCGTGGCCTACGGGCCGGGGGCGCTGCCCGGCTCGCCCATTCCGGCGAGCGACGGCCACCTGCTGGTGGTGCGCGGCTTCGACGCCGCGGGCAACGTGATCACCAACGACCCCGCCGCGGCCACGGACGCCGGGGTGCGCATCGTCTACGACCGGGCGACGCTGGAGCGGCTCTGGCTGGCGAGTTCGGGCGGCACGGTCTACCTGATCTACCCGCCGGGCCATGCCGTCCCCGGCTCCGCCTCGTCCACCCCCGCCTCGACCTCGCTCTACTTCCCGCAGACCGGCCACTCCCTGTCGAACGGCTTTAAGGCGTTCTGGGAGCAGTCGGGTGGCCTGCCGGTCTTCGGCTATCCGCTGACCGAGGAGTACCAGGAAAAGAACCCCGACACGGGCGTCTCCTACACGGTGCAGTACTTCGAGCGACAGCGCTTCGAGTATCACCCGGAGAACCGTGGCACGCCCTACGAGGTCGAGCTCGGCCGGCTGGGGGCAGCCGCCGCCCTGGGTCAGGGACTGCTCGGGAGCGCCCCGTTCCAGCCCGTCGCCGCGGTATCCGACGCCAACTGCACGTTCTTCGCCGCGACCGGGCACCGAATCTGCTTCGGGTTCAAGAGCTACTGGGCGAGCCACGGACTGGAGTTCGGCGACCCCGGGGTGTCGTACCGGGAGTCGCTGGCCCTCTTCGGCTACCCGCTCAGCGAGGAGTTTCAGCAGAACGGCATGACGGTGCAGTACTTCGAGCGGGCGGTGTTCGAGTACCACCCCGAGAACGTCGGCACTCCCTACACCGTGCTGCCGCGGCGGCTGGGCGCCGAGGCGCTCGCGTCGCGCTGATGACCCGCCGCCGCTTCGCTTGACAGCGCCTCGCCGGGCCGGGAAGATCGCGTCAGACGAACGATGGGGCCACGCCGAGGAGGGACACCATGAGCACCGGGCGATCGACCGCCGCGCCCCAGACGGCGCTGGCGGGCTTCGAGACGAACCGCGCCAAGCTGGTCCGGCTCTCCGTCGTCGGCGAGGTCACCCCGCCGCGCTACGCGCCGCCGCCGGCCAACCCCTATCGCATCTCGACCGACGGCGAGCCGCGCGTCCTGCCCGGCACGGGCGGCGTGACGTACAACGTGCGGCTGGGGCACCGCGTGCGCGACATCGTCGGGGATCACGTCGAGCCAGCCGTCTCGATGAAGAACCCCGACGACGGAGCCAACGGCGGGCTCAACGTGCTGGCCTGCATCGGCAACCGGGCGACCGTGCTCGGCGGCGAGGCGGCCGGCACCAGTGGCGTGGTTACCGGCAAGCACGGCGGCGCCGAGCACGTCATGGTCGACTTCCCGCCCGACGCGCTGGAGCGCATGATCCCAGGCGATCGCATTCTGGTGAAGTCCTTCGGCACCGGGCTGGCCGTGCCGGACGTGCCGGATCTCAAGTGCATGAGCCTCGACCCCGACTTCCTGGACCACTGGGCGCTCGGCGTCCGTAACGGCAAGCTGGTCGTGCCGGTGACGCACCGGGTGCCGGCCGCCATCATGGGCTCGGGGCTGGGTCGCGACAACGCCTACCGTGGCGACTACGACATCACCATGTTCGACGACGAGACGGTCGCGGAGCACGGGCTGGAGGACCTGCGATTGGGCGACCTGGTGGCGATCGTGGACGCCGACGCCTCCTACGGCCGCTACCTGCGGCGCGGCTCGGTCACCGTCGGGATCATCGCCCACGGCGACTCGATCATCGCGGGCCACGGACCGGGCGTCACCTGCCTGCTCACCTCGCGCTCGGGCGCGATCGAGCCGGTGGTCGACGCGGGCGCCAACATCGGACACATCCTCGGCCTGCTCTGACCGCCCGGCCCCGCGGTGAGGGGAGTCCCCATGCACGTCGTCGGCGGCGTCGTCGCGTTCATCCTGATCGCCGGCGTTCTCTGGGACGCCTTCGAGACGGTGGTGCTGCCGCGCCGGGTGGTGCGGCCGGTGCGCCTGACGCGCACCTTCTACCGGGCGACCTGGACCGCCTGGCTGTGGCTGGCGCGTCACATGCGCGGCGGGGGCGAGGCGGAGGCCAGCAGCCCCCGCGAGACGTTCCTGGCCTTCTACGGGCCGCTCGCCCTGATCCTGCTGCTGACGGTGTGGGCCGGAGCGCTGATCGTCGGCTTCGGGACGCTGCAGTGGGCGCTCGGCTCGCACCTGGCCACGAACCACGGCACGGTCGGCTACGGCAAAGACCTCTATATGAGCGGCACGAACTTCTTCACCATTGGGCTCGGCGACGTCACGCCGACCTCCGCCGACGCCGAGGCGCTTACCGTCATCGAGGGCGGAACCGGGTTTGGCTTCCTGGCGCTGGTGATCGGCTACCTGCCGATCCTCTACCAGGCCTTCTCGCGCCGCGAGGTCAACATCTCCCTGCTCGACGCGCGGGCCGGTTCACCGCCCAGCGCCGTCGAGCTGCTGCGGCGCAACTCCATCCAGACTCGCACCGACGCGGTCGCGATCTTCCTGCGCGACTGGGAGGGCTGGGCAGCCCAGCTGCTGGAGAGCCACCTGTCTTACCCCTCGCTGGCTTACTTCCGCTCGCAGCACGAGAACCAGTCGTGGCTGAGCGCTCTGACGACGGTGCTCGACGCGTGCGCCCTGGTGATGCTGGGCATCGACGAGGTACCAAGGCGCGAGGCGGAGCTGACCTTCGCCATCGCCCGGCACGCCGCGGTCGATCTGAGCCAGATCTTCAACGAGCCGCCGCGCGAGCCGGAGCCGGACCGCCTGCCGCCGGAGCGGCTGATCGAACTGCGGGCGATGCTGGCGGGCGCCGGACTCCGGCTGTCGGAGGGGCCGGAGTCCGACGCGCGGTTGCGCGGGCTGCGCCGGCTCTACGAGCCGTACGTCGGCGCGCTCTCGTGGCACCTGAAGATGGAGCTGCCGGACTGGCTGCCCCCGGAGGGCTCTGCCGACGACTGGCAGACGACCGCCTGGGACGACCCGGATCTGGCCCTCCAGCCGTGAGCTGGTGAGCCCTATGGCGCGGCGTGGTCGACGAAGGTGTTGGTGTAGCACGCCGTCGGATCGACGTTCGTCGTCACCACCTCG
>DATKRJ010000367.1:0-10691 GCA_035532355.1 Thermomicrobiaceae bacterium
CGCGTCGATGCTGGAGACGGCGCGCATCCTGGCGGGGCAGCGGGACCTGCTGCGGCGGGAGCTGCGGCTGGCGTTCTGGTCGGGGCACTCGCACGCGCGCTACGGGACGTCGGCCTGGTTCGCCGACGAGTTCTGGCAGGATCTGCACGACCACTGCGCGGCCCACGTCAACATCGACTCCCCCGGGGGCGTCGGCGCGAGCGGCACGTCACGGATCGGCTCGATGGCGGAGGCGTACCCCTTCGCCCGGGAGCTATTCCGCGAGCTCTCCGGTGAGGAACTGAACTACCAGCGCATCGGCCGGGGCGGCGACCAGTCGTTCTGGGGGGTCGGGGTGCCCTCGGTCTGCGGCAAGATCTACCAGCAGGGCTCCTGGGACCCGCGCCGCACGGACCTGAGCGGATCCTTCGGCTGGTGGTGGCACACGGCAGACGACACCATGGACAAGATCGACCCGGCGAACCTGGCGCGCGACGCGGCGATCCTGCTGGCGGCGACCTACCGCGTGGCGACCGACCGGGTGCTGCCTTACGACCAGACCGGCCCCGTCGACGAGATCCGGGGTGCGCTGGCCGAGATCGCGGCCGCGGCCGGTGACGCATTCGACCTCGCGACGGTGATGGCAGAGGCGGACACGCTGCGCGAGACGGTCGAGCGGCTGAACTCGCGGGCCGGACAGCCCCTGACCGACGAGCAGGCGAGGGCGATCAACCGTGGCCTGCTTGGGGTCAGCCGGCTGCTCATTCCGGTGAACTACACCCTGAGCGGACCCTTCGGCCAGGATCCGGCGCTGGGCTTCCCGGCCGTGCCGGGGCTGCGCTCGGCCGCCCGGCTGGCCGCGCTTCCGGCGGACAGCCCGGAGCGCTATCTGCTGCTGACGGCGCTGCGGAGGGAGCGCAACCGCGTCCGAGCCGCGCTGATCGACGCGCGGCGGGCGGTCGAGACAGCGCTGACCGCGACGGCGTAGCGGGTGCGTCGCGGACGAGCGGCCGACCCACGGCCAGCTGGGCGTTCGGGTCACCACGGCGCGCACGTTTGAAGCCTGCCCGCTACCGCTCCGGACGGTCCTCGAGGTCCAGGGCGACGCTGTTCATGCAGTAGCGCTGACCGCCGGCCTCGATCGGGCCGTCGTCGAAGACGTGCCCCAGGTGCGAGCCACAGCGGGCGCAGCGCACCTCCGTGCGGACCATGCCGAACGCGCGGTCCTGGCGCAGCTCGACCGCGTCGGGCGAGACGGTGTCGGTGAAGCTCGGCCAGCCGCAGCCGGAGTGGTACTTGGTGCGGCTGTCGAACAGCAGGTTGCCGCAAGCCGCGCAGCGGTACTGACCGTCGGCCTCGGTGTCGACGTACTTGCCGGTGAACGGGCGCTCGGTTCCGGCCCGGCGTAGCACGTTGTACTGCTCGGGCGTCAGGCGCTTCTTCCACTCGTCGTCGGTACTCGGCACCGGCGGCAGCTTGACCTCGACCTTCAAGGAGCTGCCGTTGCTCGCGGCGCTCGCGGCAGGCAGCGGGCAGGTTACCCCGGTCCCGGCGAGCCCGCAGTAGCCATCGGGCACCTTGTGCAGGTACTGCTGGTGGTACTCCTCGGCATAGTAGAAGGGCCCGAGCGGCTTGATCTCCGTGGTGATCGACCCACGGTGATTGCGGCGCAACTCCGCGCTGTAGGCGTCGCGAGTCGACTCCGCGATCCGACGCTGCTCGTCGCCGGCGTAGTAGATCGCGGAGCGGTACTGAGTGCCGATGTCGTAGCCCTGCCGCATCCCCTGGGTTGGGTCGTGCGCCTCGAAGAAGGTGCGCAGCAGCTCCGCGTAGGAGACCTTCGCCGGGTCGAAGACCACCAGCACGGACTCGGCGTGGCCGGTACGGCCGCCGCAGACTTCTTCATAGGTTGGATAGGGCGACGTGCCGCCACTGTAGCCCGCGGCGGTGGTGTAGACCCCATCGGTCTGCCAGAACAGCCGCTCGGCACCCCAGAAGCAGCCGAGGGCGAAGACCGCCGTGTCCAACCCGTCCGGAAACGGCGGCTGGATCGGCGTCCCCAGGACCGCGTGCGTGGTCGGGATGGCGAACGGCGAGCGGTCTCGTCCGGTGGTGGCCGCCGACCGCGCTTCCGTCTTGGTTCGATTGCGATTGAAGAGCACTTTCCTACCTCCGTGAAGGTGAGACCATCGACCCAACGCTTGCAGACGCTAACGCCGACGGCGGACGGTCGATTCCATACCCCGGTATACGCATAGTCGGGAGCCCTTTCAAGCGTCGTGGTCAGCGGAGGCGGGCGACATCGAGCGTGGCCAGCAGGTCCAGCGTCACGATGCGGTCCGGCAGGGCGGCGACGCGCCGGTGGATGCGGTCGAAGAGCGCGCGGCGCTCGTCGTCGGGGAGCCGGACGTGCCAGGAGGTGGTGCCGAGCAGGGCGATGTAGTCGTCGGCGGTCCGGCGGATCTCCCACCGGTAGCGCCGGGTCGCGACGCGGTCGAACCACGCGCTCGCGGCGATCTCGGCACTCCGGTCGGCGACCTCCTCCGGGCGCGGTGGCCGCTCGCCCGGCGGGCCGCCCCGGATCGCGTCGTAGTCCTGCTGGACCGCTGCCAGGAACGAGTCCTGCCCGTCGGGCATCACGTAGTGCGAGCTGACGACCGCGAGGGCACCCCCGTCGCGCAGCACCCGGGCGAGGAGTTCGTAGCGGCGGTCCGGGTCGATCCAGTGGACGGCGTTGACGACCACGACCGCGTCGAACCGCTCGGCGCCGGGATCCCACTCCTCGAAGGCGGCGTTGACGATCTCGACGTTCGCGAACGGGGCGAGCTTGCGCCGCGTGAACGCGGCCAGCCGCGGACCGATCTCGACCGCGGTGACGGCGAAGCCGCGCTCGGCCAGCGGCAGTGTGGCCTGGCCGGTCCCGCAGCCGACCTCCACCAGCCGCGCGCCCGGCAGGAGTCCCGCCAGCGCCGCCAGGTCGTCGAAGAGCGCGGGCGGGCAGACCGGACGGAGGCGGTCATAGGTCTCGGGATCGTCGTCGAAGGTCAGGCGCAACTGCTCGCGCTGGGCGCTCACGTGGACGCCTCGCTTCCCTCGAGCGCGGCCCGCTTGCGCGCCTCCCAGGCCCCGATCGCCTCCGCCCGCGCGAGCAGGTAGCGGGCGCGCTCCGCCACCGGGATGTCGACCATCTTGCCGTCGACGCCGATCGAGGCGCGCCCCTCGGCCTCCGCCTCCTCCAGCGCGGCGATGACCCGGCGGGCGTGCTCGACCTCGTCCGGCGTGGGCGAGAAATACGTGTTCAGCGGCCCGACCTGGGCGGGGTGGATGCAGCTGGCACCCATGAAGCCCAGCTGTCGGGCGCCGCGGATGGCCGCCACCATGCCGTCGAGGTCCCGGTAGTCGGCCATGCTGGCCACGGTACCGAAGGGCTGCGCGCCGGCCAGCCGGGCGACGACGATCATCTGGGCCTTGCCGAAGAAGAGCTCGCGGCCGTCACGGCTGGGCTCGACACCGATGTCGAGCGTGAAGTCCTCGGCGCCCAGCCCGACGGACACCAGCCGCGGACTGGCCAGCGCGATCGGCACGGCGTTGTGCAACCCCAGCGCGGTCTCGATGAGCAGGTGCAGCCGCACGCGCCCGACCGGCATGCCCCGCGCGGCCTCCAGGTCGCCGATCAGCCGGTCCAGCGCCTCGATCTCCCGGGGCGACTCGGCCTTGGGGAACATGACGGTGTCGAGGCCGGGCCAGACGCAGCTCTCCAGGTCCTGCGCCGCCATGGTCGACGGGTGGTTGATGCGGACCAGGAGGTCGGCGCCACCCCTGGCGCAGTGCGCCATCGCCTCGCGCAGCCCGGTCCGGGCGGCCGGCTTGGCGGCCGGCGGCACGCTGTCCTCGAGGTCCAGGATGATGGCGTCGGCGCCGCGCGTGTGGGCCTTCTCGACGAACTTCGGCACGTTGGCTGGGACGAACAGGGCCGAGCGGCGCACCAGCGTCGCCAGCTCGGCGCGTCGGGCGTCGGCCGGACGCGGCCGTCCTTCCTCCGGGGTGCCCCAGGCCGAGTCGAACGCGAGCGTGTCGCCCATCAGATCACCCCTTTCGTCCGCAGCTCGGCGACCTGCTCCGCCGACAGCCCGAGCTCGCCATAGACCGCGTCGTTGTCCTGGCCCAGCCGCCGTCCGGCCCAGCGGACCCTGCCCGGCGTGCCGAGCATGCGGAAGAGCACGTTCTGCATTCTGATCTGGCCCAGGTCCTCGTCGGGCAGACCGACGATGCTGTCGAGCGCCGCGTACTGCGGGTCGCGCATGACGTCGGCGACGTCGTAGATCGGCGCGATCGCCGCCTCGGCCTCCTCGAAGGCGCGCATGACCTCGTCCAGGTCGTGTCGTGCGATCCAGCCGCCGACCACCTCGTCCAGCTCGTCGGCGTGCTCAGCACGCTCGCCGCCGGTCCGGAACCAGGGCTGGTCGATGAGGTCGGGCCGCCCGACCAGGCGCATCACCCGCTCGGCGATCGACTGGGCACTGGTCGAGATGGCGACCCAGTGGCCGTCGCGGGTACGGTAGGTATTGCGCGGCGCGTTGCTGGTGGAACGGTTGCCGGTCCGGCTCTGCACGATACCGAGCTGGTCGTAGACCGTCGGCTGCGGGCCGAGCAGGGCCAGGATCGGCTCGATGATGGCCAGGTCGATCACCTGCCCCTTCCCGCCGCGCGCGTCGCGGTGGAAGAGGGCGAACGCGACCGCGCTGGTGCCGGCCAGGGCCGCGATGCCGTCGGCCAACGCGAAGGGCGGCAGGGTCGGCGGGCCGTCGGGCTCGCCGGTGATGTGGGCGAAGCCGCTCATGCTCTCGGCCAGCGTGCCGAAGCCGGGCCGGCTCGCGTAGGGGCCGAACTGGCCGAAGCCGGTCACCCGGGCGACGATCAACCGTGGGTTGAGCGCGAGCAGGCGGTCGGGGCCCAAGTGCCAGCGCTCGAGCGTGCCCGGCCGGAAGTTCTCGATCAGCACGTCGGCGGTCTCGACCAGCTTCAGGAGCAGTTCCTGGCCCTCGGGTCGGGAGAGGTTGAGCGTGATCGCGCGCTTGTTGCGGCCGATCACCTTCCACCAGAGCGGCACGCCGTCCTTGACGTAGCCATGGCGGCGCACCGAGTCGCCGCTCGGGTGCTCGACCTTGATCACGTCGGCGCCGAAGTCGCCCAGGAAGGAGGCGATCATCGGGCCGGCGAAGAGCGTCGCGATGTCCAGGACCCGGATGCCCGCCAGTGGCCCCGGCGCGTTGCCGTCCACGTCGTCTCCCTCCGTCACACCGACCCGCCGCGGTCCGGCTACATGATGCTGCCGCCGTTGACGATGATCGTCTGGCCGGTGATGAAGTTGGACTCGTCGGTCGCCAGGAAGAGCGCGCACGAGGCGACGTCGCTGGGGAAGCCGAGCCGCCGCAGCGGCAGACGGGCCTCGCTCCGCTGTCGTTGCTCCTCGGTGCCGGTGAAGTGGACGCTCATGTCGGTGGGGATGCCGCCCGGGCCGATGGCGTTGACGTTGATACCGAATTGCCCGACCTCCTTGGCCAGCGCCTGGGTCCAGATGCGGATGAAGCCCTTGGTGCCGGAGTAGACCGCGATCTCAGCGGCGCCGTTGATCGCCAGCTGCGACGAGAGGTTGATAATGCGGCCCGAGCGGCGCTCGATCATGTGCGGCAGCGCGAGCCGGACCAGCGTCAGCGGGCCGTAGATGTTGACGTCGATCTGGTACTGCCAGGACTCGCGCGTGGAGGCGGCGAAGTCCGCGACCTCCATCACGCCGGCATTGGTGACGAGCACGTCGATGCGGCCGAACTCCTTGATCGCCTGGTCGATCAGCCGCGCGTTGGTCTCCTCCTCGGCGACGTCGCCCGGGACGACGATAGCCCGATGGCCGGCGGCGCGGGCCCGGTCGGCCGCCTGCTCGCAGCCGGCGCGGCTCGCGCGGTAGTTCAGGACCAGGTCCGCGCCCTCGTCGGCGAATCGCTCGGCGATCGCCAGGCCGAAGCCGCGCCCGGCGCCGGTGATCAGCGCGACCTTGCCTTTGAGGCTCCGCTCCGCCATCGCGGTCTCCTCTCTGCCGTTGCACACGACTCCACACAGCACGCCACTATAGCGGCTCGTGCCCCGGCGCGGTGCGGCTTCGGTGTTTCCAGCGCCGGTGCCGGCGCTCTGATACCCTCACGGCGCGCCGGCAGCAGGTCGACCGCGCGCCGCCCCGAGGAGTTGTCCGTGATCGCATCGCTCAGGGTCCGGGGGCCCTTTCGCGGGCCCAGCGGCTACGACCACCACGTGCGCGAGTTCGTGCGGGAGATGGTCCGGCAGGGCGTCGCCGTGCAGCTCCTGGACCTGCCGGAGTGGGGGCCGGTGCGGCTGCCGGCCGGGCTGCGGGATCCGTGGTTCGAGGGGCTGAGCCGGCAGGTCGACGCGCGGATCACGCTGCACTTCGCCATGCCGCACCAGGTCGCCCCGGACGGCCGAGCGCTGGACGTCGACTACTCCATGTTCGAGGCGACGCGCGTACCCGATCTGTGGGTCGCCCACAACCGGCGGCACGCCCTGGTGATCGTGCCGACCGCGTCGTCGCGCGACGCCTGGCTGGCCGCCGGATTCCCGGAGGAGCGCCTGCGCGTCTGCCCACTGGGCGTCAACGTGGGGCTCTTCGCCGGGCCAAACGAGCCGCTGGTCCTGCACGGCGAGGCGGGCGTCCCGATCGACCGCTTTCGGCACCGCTTCCTGAACGTCTCCGAGCTGGGGCCGCGCAAGAACGTCGTCGGCCTGCTGCGTGCCTGGCTCATGGCGACGCGCGCGAACGACGACGCGATCCTGCTCGTTAAGCTAGGGCAGTACGCGCCCGGGTGGGGCGACCTCCTTCGCCGGCAGCTGGGCGAGCTCGAGGAGCATGAGGGGCGGCGCTTCCAGGAGGCGGCGCCGGTGGAGTTCCTCCTCGACCTGCTGGCCGACGCCGAGATGCCACGGCTGTACGCGGCGGCCACCCACTACGTCAGCCTGTCGCACGGCGAGGGCTGGGACCAGGCGATGGTCGAGGCTGCCGTCTCCGGGCTGCGCCTGATCGCGCCGGACCACTCCGCCTACCGTGCCTACCTGACGGCGAAGACCGCGACCCTGATCCCCAGCCGCGAGGTCCCCGCCCGCTTCGACGGCGACCCCGCGCTGCAGGTCCTCTTCGCCGGCGCCAACTGGTGGGAACCCGACGCCGTGGCCGCGGCCGCCGCGATCCGCGACGCCATCGACGACCGCGACGGGGAGCGGTGCGGCGCGCGGGAGCATATCCAGAGCCGGTTTACCTGGGAGCAGTCGACGCGCGCGCTGCTGGAGATCCTGGAAGGGGTGGAAGTCAGCGCGACCGGCTGAGGGGCTCCGCCAGCGCGTTGGGGTGGTAGTGTCGCGCCACGTACGCCCGGCCACGATCGGCCAGCCGCCCCGCCAGCTCGGCGTCGCCGAGCAGGCTTAGGCATTGCTCCGCGAAGTGGTGGGCGCGGTCGGCCAGCACCAGGTGCTCGCCGTCGGCCAGGCGCAGCCCCTCGGCACCGACAGTCGTGCTCACGACCGGCCGCCGGTGCGCCAGGGCCTCCAGCACCTTGATCCGCGTGCCACCGCCGGCGCGCAGCGGGACGACCACGAGGTCTGCCCGACGGTACCACTCCGCGATCTCGGGCACCGCGCCGACGCACTCCACCTCGGGAATGTGGCCGAGCTCCCGGACCTCCGGGGGCGCGCCGCTGCCGGCGAGCAGCAGCCGAAGCGGAGCGGACGTCTGCTCGCGCAGCACCGGCAGGATCTCGCGGCAGAACCAGCCCGCGGCGTCGACATTTGGGAAATGGCCGAAACTGCCGACGAACAGGATCTCGAGCGGGCTACCGCGCGGCGCCGGTCCCGGATCGGGCGGCAGATCGACGACGTTCGGCAGCACCCTGACCTCGGCACGCCGGCTTCCCGGGCGCTCCACGAGGAACGCGCGGTCATCCGTCGAGCAGACGTAGACGCGATCCCAGGTGTGCCGCACGTGCTTCTCCACCGCCTCAGCCTCGACCGCCCGTCGCTGCGCGTCGGCCTGCTCGACCGCTCGAGCATGCCGAGCGTAGAGGCCGGCCAGTCGTGCCAGGCTGCGCGACTCGACATCGTCCAGGTCGAGGTGCCAGTCGGCGGCAGCGCCGCGGGCGCTCGACTGGTAGCGCTCGGCAAAGGGGATCGTTGCCCGGCGGAAGACGTGGACGACGTCGAACCGCTCGTCGGGGAACGCGCGCCCCGCCGCCTCGATCCACGCCGTCAGGAACAGTGGATCGTGCCCGAGCCGCTCTTCCGGCCGGAGCGGTCGCGGCGGTGGGGCCCAGCGGACCGCGTCGCACCGCTCCGGAACCCAGTCGGGCAGGCGCACCGCGGGGCCGGGTGCGTAGAGCGGCACGACCAGCAGCGAGACGCGATAGGCCCGCGTGAGGGCGCGGAGCACCGCGGCCGCGCGCATGGCCAGCCCGTTGCCGCCGTCGACCGGCATCACCGGCGAGACGAAGAGCAGCCGCGGACGCGCGCCGGTGTCTTCTCCCACCGGTCGGCCGGTGTCACCGGTCGGGATGAGTTCGACCGGGTCCTGCTCGAAGCGCAGCCAGCGCCCGCGCCAGACCCCGTCCGGCTCGAAATCGAGCCGGCAGGTGTCCTCCTCGCGGCTGCTCAGCACGAGCGTCGCCCCATCCGCGGTGTCCTCCAGCCGCCAGTAGCGCTCGGCCCGGCGGGCTCCGGCGCCGACCCGGCCGCCCGGCAGCAGCTCGAGCGGTCGAGCCTCGAACCCCCGGCGGACGTAGGCAAACGCGCGGTGCTCGCTCACGCCCTCCGCTGTCGGGACGAGCGGCACCGGCAGGGGCGACGGGGCGAGGTACCCATCCCAGCGCTCGCGGAGCTCCGCCAGCGCGTCGAGGCAGACGTCCTCGAGCGCGAACCCCGCGATGCGCTGGTGGCGACCGAAAGCCGTCCACTTGGCGCCCGTCCGGTGCAGGAAGAGGCGGCGGCCGTCGAAGTCGTGCTGCCAGAGAGCGATGGTCGCCGGGTTCGGCGCGGCGTCGCGGTCGAAACGACCGGCGGCCGGTTCCGGTGGCCTCCACGGCATGGTGAACGGCGCGCCGAGGATGCGCCAGGCCAGGTGGAAGGTCTCCTTGTCGCCGAGCACGTAGCGGTAGTAGAAGTCCGCCTCGGCGTTGAAGTGCATGGCCAGTGCGAGCGCCGCATAGGCACGGGTTCGGTCGATGAGCACCTGTCCCGACTCCCACTCCGGTCCGGCGCAGGGGCTCAGCCCGCAGAGAGACCAGATGGGGTTGTAGGGGTTGGCGGGGCGGATGTCGGGCCAGAAGGCGGCGCCGGTCAGCCGGTAGGCGGACTGCTCGAAGAGCGGCGCGGGGTCGGCGAGCGGGACGTTGTCTGCATCCAGGCCGAGCACTTCGGCGAAGCCGCTGTGCAGGAGCGCGAAGGGCTTGAGCACCCAGCCGGACACGTCCGGCGGGAGCGATGGGTCACCCTGCGTGGCGTCGACGAAGCGGACGTTGAACTCGGTGAGCAGTTCTCGCACCGCGGGCGGCAGGTCGCGATCGCCCAGGTACCAGACCTCGACCGGCAGGCGACAGGCATGGACGCGCCGGAGCAGCGTCAGGCTTACCCAGGCGCCGGCGATGTGCCGGCCGCCGACCGGCATGACGATGCCGCGGCCCGAGGCGCCGGGTGGCGGGTGTAGCGGGAGCGTGGCGACACGGCGCCGCACGGCTGCCCGCTGTGCGGCGATCTCGGCCTGCGCCGGATCAGGCGCGACGGTGGATGATCTCGAGCCCCGGGATTCCCCAGCAGGACTCGCCCATGTCGGCGGCCAGCATGCCGAGCCCTTCCGTCTCAAGCTCACCCTGTCCCCTCCGTGCTTTCGGATGTCCCGGCCGGTAGGGCACCGGTGGGAAGATCAGCCCGTCACGGTGCAGGTCGGCCCGCACGAGCAGCATCGTCGCCCCGACCGCGTCGAGCGGCACGATCTCGCCCTCGCCGCGCAGGTCGTCCAGGTGCAGTCGGCCGCGGTCGCGCCAGGCGTTCTGGTCAAAGGTTGGGCCGCCTGGGTCCAGCACGCAGTGCGGCTGCACGATGCCCCGCCCGGCGTCCAGCAGGCGCTCGACGATGTTGGCCGGATAGGCGACCACGTCGACGTCGAGCCAGAGCACCCAGTCTGCGTCATCCAGCGCGCGCGACAGGAGGTGGTTCCGGCTGCGCGCCAGTACGCTACGGCGCTGCCGCTGAACGCGCGGATCACCGCGGTGGATGCCCGGCGGCAGCCGATAGTCGAAGTCGTGCTTCCAGAGCCCGGCCGTCGCGAATCCGCGCCGGAACCCGGGCAGCGCGGCGCGCATGGCGTCAAATGTCCCGTCGGCGCTGTCGCTCTCGAGGAACCCGAGGCAGATCCGGCCGTGGGGATAGGTGAGGGACTCGAGCAGCCGGCAATAGCCGTCGATCGCGTCCGCGGCGTCCTTCAGCGGCGTCAGGATCAGCACCCGCGGCTGTGCGGAGCCGAGAGCCCATCGACCGGCGAGCCGCGCCCGCGCCTGCCCCAGCCAACCGGCGGCTACTATCACGCCAGAACTCGCCGTCGACGGCTCGCCGCGGATCGCTCTGCTCCAGTCTCCCGTGCCCGGCTCATACGCTCCAGCAGCACG
>DATKRJ010000368.1:0-3250 GCA_035532355.1 Thermomicrobiaceae bacterium
TCGACGGCGACGCCGGCGGCCCCGTCATGACCGGAGGTGCCGAACTGACGGCTCCAGCGGACGTTGCCGTGCGCGTCGTGGGCCCGCACGAAGGCATCGCTACCCCCGGCCGTCGTCTGGCCCGGCAAGGCTCCCCAGGTCGTTCCCGCCACGTAGACGCTGCCTCCGGCGTCCTCCGCGATGGCGCTGGCCGAGGTCGGGCCGCCGCCGAACTGGCGGGTCCACTCGATGATCGGTTCCTGCGCGGCCGCGGGTGCCGCCGGCAGCAGCGCCAGCAGCAGGGCCAGCAACCCGAGCAGCCGACTGAGACGACGGCGAAGCATGGCATCCATCCCCTCCCGGCGCGCCGCCTGGGCCAGACGACCGTGCCCGTGCCGTGCGGCCTACCATGATGAGGCTGCTCTACCTTCCAGTGTCGATCCGTCGTGGTCGAGAAGTCGTCGATGACACCCGATTCGGAGTTACAGGTTCGTGACAGGTCCGCGGCGCGGGCGCGCCCGGCTCCGCGTGCCCCGACGGTGATGCGGGCGATCGGGAAACCCGCGGGACAGAGGCTCGCGTCGCGCTGCCCCGCGCCGGCCTGATCCGCCGTCTTCCCCGGTCGGCCTGGCCGGCCCGGCACCCCCCCGGGTAGAATAGTCGCACGAATGTTCGGAAACGGCTTGACACGGGCGATCGGTGTATATACACTCAGCAGTATGGAAACCGTCGTCGACCTCACGGCCACCAGGGGTTGTCATTGTCTGGCGGCGCGCCGGGAGGCCCGGGCGCTCACCCGGCTCTACGAGGAGCACCTGCGCCCCCACGGTCTCCGCGCGACCCAGTTCTCCGTGCTGGCCGCGCTGTCCCAGAAGGGGCCGACTCCGGTCGGTGAGCTGGCCGAGATCCTCGGCCTGGAGCGCACGACGCTCACGCGCGGCGCCGCGCTGCTGGAGCGCAACGGCTGGGTCGCCGGCGACCGGTCGCAGGATGCCCGGGAGCGTCTGCTCGGCCTGACGCCGGCTGGTCTGGCGCGGCTCGAGGCGGCCTTCCCCGCCTGGCAGGCGGCCCAGGATCTCGCCGAGCGCGGCGGATCCACCCTCACCCCCGTCCCCTCTCCCAAGCTTGGGAGAGGGGTGGCGAGCAAGAGCGAACCGGGGTGAGGGCCGTCCGGCGCGAAACGCTACCGGAGGTGCCATGGGACGGGTGATCGTCGGCACGACGATGTCGCTCGACGGCTTCGTCGCCGACCGCGAGGGCCGGATCGACGCCCTCTACCCCGATCTCGAGGCGCTGCGGCAGACCGAGCTGCTGCGGGACGAGATCCGGCGGACCGGCGCCGCGCTGATGGGCCGGGGCGCCTTCGACCTGGCCGGCGGCGACCTGACCGGCTACGAGTTCCAGGTGCCGATCTTCGTGCTGACCCACCACCCACCGGAGCAGCCGGTCAAAGGGCAGAACGACCGTCTGCGCGTCATCTTCGTCACCGACGGCGTCGAGAGCGCGGTGCGGCAGGCCCGCGCCGCGGCGGGTGAGCGCGACGTGATGGTGATCGGCGGCGCCTGCACGGCGCGGCAGGTCCTGCGGGCCGGCCTCGCCGACCTGCTCAGCATCGGCATCGTGCCGCTCCTGCTGGGCGACGGGCCACGCCTCTTCGACGGGCTCGACCCGGCGGCCGTCCGGCTGGACCTGCTCGAGGTGCTGGAGTCGCCCGGCAGGACCGATATCCGCTACCGCGTCGTGTAGCCGGAACGACAGGATGGAGAGCCTGGGCATGTGCCGCAGCATCCGGACGCTCTACAACCTCGACCCACCGGCCACCGAGGAGGAGATCCGCGCCGCCTCGCTCCAGTTCGTGCGCAAGCTCAGCGGCTCGACCCGACCCTCCCGGGCCAATGAGGTGGCCTTCAACGCGGCCGTCGACGACGTCGCCGCGATCGCGTCCCGCCTGATGGCCGCGCTCCAGACGCCGGCCGCGCCCCGAACCCGGGAGGAGGACGCGGCTCGCGCCCGGGTCCGCGCCCAGGACCGCGCGGCGCGTTCCTCGACGGCCCCCGTCTCGGTCCCTTCAGCGGGCTTCGTCGACTCGGCGCGGCAGCTTTAGCCCCGCGCACCATTCTTCACCCGATCGGACCACCGAAAGGAGCTCGCGGACTGGCAATCAGGACAGGTGTTCTTCTCGACATGTACGTATACAATGTCCGTACGCATCGAGCGGTGGCGCTGGTTCTCGGCAGTTGGTGAGCGGTGGCGGTGTCCCCGACGCAGGGGGCGGCCGGTGCCGCGGGAAGGAGTCTCGGATGAGCGGAGTACGGGTCCTGGTCGGGACGCGCAAGGGCGGGTTCATCCTGACCTCGGACGGTCGGCGGGAGCGGTGGGACGTCTGCGGCCCGCTCTTCGCCGGCTGGGAGATCTACCACATGAAGGGCTCGCCGGCCGACCCCAACCGCCTGTACGCCTCGCAGTCGAGCGGCTGGTTCGGCCAGACGATGCAGCGCTCCGACGACGGCGGGCGCAGCTGGGAGCCGGTCGGCAACCAGTTCGGCTACGACGGCGTGCCCGGTACCCACCAGTGGTACGACGGCACCCAGCACCCCTGGGAGTTCAAGCGCGTCTGGCACCTCGAGCCGTCGCTGACCGATCCCGACACCGTCTTCGCCGGGGTCGAGGACGCGGCGCTCTTCAAGTCGGTCGACGGCGGCCACTCCTGGCAGGAGCTCTCCGGGCTGCGTGACGTCAGCGGCCACCTGTGGCAGCCGGGCGCGGGCGGCATGTGCCTGCACTCCATCGTCCTCGATCCAGGCAACCCGGACCGCGTCTTCGTCGCCATCTCGGCGGCCGGGGTGTTCCGCACCGACGACGGCGGCACGACCTGGCAGGCGGCCACCAGGGGCTTGACCTCGCCGTTCGAACTCCCCGACCCGACGGCCACGGTCGGCCACTGCGTGCACAACATCACCATGCATCCGTCGCGGCCGAGCACCCTCTTCATGCAGAAGCACTGGGACGTCATGCGCAGCGACGACGCGGGCGACTCCTGGTACGAGATCAGCGGCAACCTGCCGAGCGACTTCGGCTTCCCCATCGTCGTCAACGCCAACGAGCCCGAGACGATCTACGTCGTGCCGATCAAGAGCGACTCCGAGCACTTCCCGCCCGAGGGCAAGCTGCGCGTCTACCGCAGCCGCACCGGCGGCAACGAGTGGGAGGCGCTGACCAACGGCCTGCCGCAGAGCGACTGCTACGTCAACGTGCTGCGCGACGCCATGGC
>DATKRJ010000369.1:0-6829 GCA_035532355.1 Thermomicrobiaceae bacterium
CGAACGGGTAGACGGGCCGGAACACGCTCAGGCAGGGAGAGCCGAACGCGGTCCAGACGGTCACGACCAGCTCGCGCGACCGATCCGGACGCAGGTGCGCGACCATGGCGGCGGCCGTCTCGCCGCTGCGACTCGGGTCCAGGTGCATGCAGATGGAGGGATCCGGCGCGCCACCGGTCGGCAGGTCGTGCCCGTAGTGGTCGCGGAGCAGCGCCAGCATGGTATCGACGGTGATCGGATCGTGCTGCCTCTCGAGCACTTGGCGTCCGCGCAGCAGCCGGCAGACGCGGCCCTGGAGATCCGCGTTGGGGTCCTGGTAGGCGGCGGCGAAGCTGAAGTCGTCGCTGGCCCACCCTCGCGCCCGCGCGTGCTCGACGATGCCCGGCGAGGCCAGGTCCCACCCGCCCTCGATGGTGTAGACATTGGAGATGGACGCGCGGTCGATCACCCGCTGGGCCGCCCAGCGGCGCCCTGCCGTCTCCAGCACCCAGGCGTCGCGCGGGTCGGCCACGATAAACGAGTTGTGGTAGGTGCGGAAGACGGAGGCGTCGCAGGAGCCGCCCTGGCCGATGCGTTCGACTAGCAGACCGATGACCCGGACCGCGTCCTCGGCCGTCTGGGCGCGCTCCAGCCCCAGCCGGACCAGATCCATGCCGATGAGCGCGATCTCCTCGTCGGGCTCGCGCGACAGCACCGCCTCGTTACCGATGGCGACGCCCCACTCGTTGACGCCGATCTCGAAGCCCCACAGCCAGTATGGCCGGGAGCCAATCAACTCCCAGGTCTGCTCGACCTGTGGGATCTCGACGTACTGGCAGCGGACGCGGCTGCCCACCGCGTGGCGTGCGCGCGGGACGTGGCACAGTCCCTGGGCCTCGTTTGGGCTGCGGTCGCTGTTCTTGGCGAAGATGACCGAGCCGTCGGCCGTGGCAGCGTTGACGGCCACGGCGGTGTCACAGGAGAGCGCCTCGTTCACGGGTCCGTCCCTTCGCGTGGCCCGCCCTGCGGTCGGCTCAGTCGTCGGCCGGCTGGGGTTCGCGCGCGCGCTCGGGCGACACGATCCCGGCGCGCACGTCATCCTCGAGCCGGCGCGGGTCGCGCCGCTCGGGCGGGCCGTAGCCGGCGCCACCGGGGATGTGGATCTCCAGCCGGTCGTCCGGGGTCTCGAGCGTGATCTGGCCCGCACCCAGCTCGTCGAGCGAGAGAGTATGTCCGTTGACGATGATCGCGGTGAGTGGGCCGTCCTCGCCGCCCTGAATGCCGGCCGGTGGGAAGCGCAGTCGGTCGGGATTGAGGAAGAACGAGACCGGCCGTGGATAGCCGGGGAGCGGTCCAAACTCGAGCTGGTGGCCGAGGGCGCCGCGCCACTCACCCTGTCCCGCCGAGTCCGGGCGCAGCATGCGCTTGCTCACCAGCACGGGTGTGCGCAGCTCGAATACCTCGACCGGCACGTTGCGGGCGCTGCTCGGGAAGCAGTTACGGCCGATGCCGTCGCGGCCCCGGCTGGCGCCACGACCGCCGGCCATGAAGAAGTGGGCGTTGTAGAAGCTGCCGTCCCGCTCCTGGCCGTAGACGTGGAGCGAGTGCATCAGGCCGTTGCCCGCCTGCACCCGGTCGGGCAGGACCTCCTCCAGCGCCCCGAACAGGAGCGCGTGGATGTGCCAGCCGGTGCGCGTGCGGGAGCCGACCGAGGCCGGCTTGTCGCAGTTGAGGATCGAGCCGTCCGGCGCGTGGATCACGAAGGGCCGGAAGGTCCCCTCGTTAGCCGGCACGGTGGGCGAGAGGAGGCACTTCAAAGGGTAGACGGTGTGGGCCTTGGTGTAGATCAGCGTGCAGTTCAGCCCGCCGCGCGGCCGCTGCGATTCGGACCCGGCGTAGTCGACCTCGATCCAGTCGTCGTGTACCGTGACGCTGGCCCGCAGGTGGGCTGGCGCGTCGAGCCCGTCCGCCCAGACCTCGTGCTCGTAGACGCCGTTCGGCAGCGCCCGGATCGCCTCGCGGATGGCTCGCTCTGAGTGGTCCTGGATGACCCGGGCGACCGTCGCCAGGTCCGGCAGGTCGTATTCGGCCAGGAACGCCTGGATGCGCCGCACGCCGAGGTCGTTGGCGGTCAGCTGCGCCTCGATGTCGGTCAGGACCATGTCGGACGTGCGCACGTTCGCGCGGATGAAGGCCCAGGCGGTCTCGTTGAGCGTACCCCGGTCGAAGAGTTTGATGACCGGGATCTGCAGTCCCTCCTCGTAGAGGTCGTGCACGCTGCGCAGCGTCAGCGAGCCGCCGATGCTGGAGGTGTGCGCGATGGTCACGGCGAAGGCGACGACCCGGCCGCCGCGGAAGACCGGCGAGATGGTCGCGATGTCGTCCAGGTGGCCGGCGCACAGCCAGGGGTCGTTGGTAGCAAAGACGTCCCCCTCGCGCATCGTCTCGACCGGGTAACGCTCGATCACGGCGCGGGTCACGGTCGGCATCACGATGTTGAAGACGGGCATGCTGCGGTTGGAGTGGGCGACGGAGTTGCCGTCGGCATCGAGGATCTCGCAGCCGAAGTCCTGAGCGGCGCCGATGATGGTCGAGACGGCGGTGCGCAGCACCGTGGTCCACATGTCGTCGGCGATGCCGATCAGCCGGCTCCACATGATCTCCAGGCTGATCGGGTCGAACTCCCGGGTCGCGCTCATGCCCCTCCACCGTCCTCTCCGAGGGTTACGACGACGTTGCGGTAGCCGTCGACGGTGACGGCGCAGCCGGGCGGGGCGACGATGGTCGCCTCCCGCTCCTCGACGATGCACGGCCCGGACAGCGCCGCGCCCGGTTCCAGCCGGTAGCGGTCGTAGACCGGGCAGGGGACGAAGCCGGAAGCCGGACGGGTGAAGTAGACCGTCCGCTCGCCCTTCAGGGCCGACGCCGGGTCGGACTCGTGCGGGGGCTCGGGCGTGAGGCGGAAGTCCGTTCGGGGCGCCTCGGCCGTCAGGTGCCAGTTGAGCACCTCGACCTCCAGGCTGGAGGGCGCCCGACCGTAGACGGCATCGTAGGCGGCACGGAAGGCGGCCTCGATGGCGGGCACCGCATGCGGTCCGTCGGCGTCGGGCGGCAGGTCCACGCGCAGCTCGTGGTACTGACCGGCGAAGCGCATGTCGGCGGCCAGGTGCTCGCGGATCGAACCGGCCGCGACCGAGTCGCCGAACGTCTGCCGGGCGTCGGCGCGCATCTCGGCATGGAGCCGCCGCACGGTGTCCCAGTCGCAGGTCGCGAGCCGTGTCATGTAGGAGCGGGCGAAAGGGAGCGCCATCGGAGCGGTGAGCGCGCCGATGGCCGAGGCGACCCCGGCGCCCATGGGCACGATCACGCGGCGGATGCCGAGCACACGGGCGACCTCGACGGCATGGGCCGGGCCCGCGCCGCCGAAGGCGACGATGGCCACGTCACGCGGGTCGCGGTTGCGCTCAATCAGGTGGGTGCGGGCGGCGCGAGCCATGTTCTCGTTGACGATGGCGTGGATGCCCCAGGCAGCATCGACCCGCTCCAGGTTGAGCCGCGGAGCGACCCGGTCGATCGCCGCGGCGGCGAGGGCTGGCTGAAGCGCCATCCGGCCGCCGAGGAAGTAGTCCGGGTCGAGGTAGCCGAGCACGACGTTGGCGTCGGTGACGGTCGGCCGTTCACCGCCCAAGCCGTAGCAGGCCGGCCCGGGGTTCGACTCCGCGCTCTGCGGCCCGACGTTGAGAAGCCCGAGATTGCCGACGTGGGCGATGCTTCCGCCGCCCGCGCCAATCTCGATCAGGTCGACGGTCGGCGCCATGATGGGCAGCCCGCTACCCGGCTTGAAACGGTGCACCCGGTCGGCCTCCAGCATGTGGGCCACGCCGGCCCGGCCGTCCTCGATCAGGCAGGCCTTGGCGGTCGTGCCGCCCATGTCGAGTGAGAGGACGTGTCGGTCGCCGGTGAGCGCGCCGAAAAAGCCCGCGGCATAAGCCCCGGCCGCCGGCCCCGACTCGAGCAGGCGAATCGGGAACTCCATGGCCGCCTGGGCGGTGCTGATGCCGCCCGAAGAGAGCATCATGTAGAGCTGGCGGGTGAAGCCCAGGCCGGCCAGCTGATCGAGCAGATCGCGCACGTAGCCCCGCAGCCGCGGTTTGACGTAGGCGTCGGCGACGACGGTCGAGGTGCGCTCGTATTCGCCAATCAGCGGCGCGACCCGCGAAGAGAGCGACACGGCGACCTCGGGGTGCCGCTCGGCGATCAACCGGCCGATGCGCCGCTCGTGCTCCGGGTTGCGGTAGGCGTGCACCAGCGCGACGGCGATCGACTCGACGCCCTCGGCCACCAACTCATCCACGGTCGCGAGCGCGCCGACCTCATCGAGCGGCACGACGACCTCGCCGTCCCTGGTCACCCGCTCGTCGACCTCGCGCCGCAGCTCACGCGGCACCAGGGGCATCGGGTAGGGGGCGAACAGGTCGTAGATGTCGTAGATCTGCTCGATGCCGATCTCCAGCACGTCGCGAAAGCCGCGCGTCGTGAGGAGCGCCGTCTTCGCGCCCTGTCGAGCGACGATGGCGTTGGTCACGATGGTCGTGCTGTGCACGCCGTAGTCGACGGCGGCCGAATCCGCCCCGACCATATCGAGGATCTCGCGCCAGCCGGCGACGACCGCTCGCGCCGGACGCTCGCCGTCGGTGAGCACCTTGTGGAACGCCGCCGCGGCGCCCGCCGCGACGTCGAACAGCACGAAGTCGGTGAACGTGCCGCCCACGTCCACGCTCATGGCGTAACGCCGTCTGTCCGCCCGGTGCACGCTGGACAACTCCCCTGTGCCTCCCTGTCCGTGTCGGCGGCGCATAGTCGACGCCACCGAGCTGTTGCGTCACCCGGTCGCCGTAACCCCGGGCCGCGAGCGATCGGTGGGCGCGAGGATAGCAGGCACCGGCGCCCCGGAGGAGGGTGTGTCAGCTCCGCCGCGCTCCGCCCGACGCCACCAGGTCCGTCGCCTCGATGATCAGGCGAGTGGCCTGGGCCAGCCCGTCCCCGATCGGCGGGATCTCGAGGAACTCGTCAACCGTGTGCGTGCGCTCGCTGCGGGTGATCCCCACGACCACGGCCGGTATGCCGAGACTGATCGGGATGTTGGCGTCGGTGCTGGAGGCGCCGTAGCTCGGCTCCAGCCCAATCCAGCGGATCGCGCGGTCGGCGAGTTGCACCAGCGGGTCCGATCGGTCGCGGGCGCCGGCCGGGCGCTCGCCCACGACCTCGATGGTCGTCTCGAGGCCGGGCCCGGCGCGCAGCTCCACCAGCTCGCGCACCCGGGCAGCCAGCCGGTCAAGCGCGGCGGCGTCGGTGGAGCGCATGTCGACGAGCGCGCTGGCCCGCGGCGCGATCGTGTTTACCGAGGTCCCGCCCTCGATGACGCCGACGTTGTAGGTCGTCTTCGGGTCCCGCGGCACGTCGACGTCGGCGATGGCGGCAACGATCCGGCCGAGGCCGTGGATCGCGCTGGGCGTGCCAAAGGCGCCGTAGGAATGACCGCCCGGTCCGGTCACGGTGACGCGCCAGCGCTTCGAGCCGACCGCGGCGTGCGTGATGGCGCCCAGCGCGGCGTCGAGCACCACGACCGCGCCGAGCCGGTCGCGGTAGCGCTCGACGGCGGCCCGCGCGCCACGCAGGTTACCCAGCCCCTCCTCGCCCACATCGGCAACGGCCACGATGTCGGCCGGGGTCTCGATGGCGAGCTCGTCGAGCAGCTCGAGCGCGGTGATCATGGCGGCGACGCGGATGCTGTTGTCGCCGATGCCGGGTCCGTAGAGGAGGTCACCCTCGCGCCGCACCGCAATCGGCGTTCCGATCGGGAAGACGGTGTCGATATGGGCCAGTACCATGACCACCGGCCCGCCACGGCTGCCGCGCCGCGTGTAGACGTTGCCGATCGCGTCGATCTCGGGCTCATAGCCCTGCTCCCGGAGCAGCCCGGCGACGAACTCCGCGCGCTCGCGCTCCATTCCGCCGGGTGAGGGCACCGCGCAGATGCGAGCGCCGAGCGCGGCCGTCGACTCGGTACGAGCGCGTGCCGCCGCGCGCAGGCGCTCCAGGTCCTCCGGGGTCATCCCTCTCGCCTCCTCATGGCAGTGCCGTCCATGCCGGATCGCCGAACGACGCGGGTGCGTTGGGTGCGCGATCGACTGCTCAGTCGCCGGTCGACGTGGGGTCGAGCGCCCAGTCCGCCACCTCGCCGCAGGTCGCCAGCCAGACGCGCGGCGTCTCACGAATCGCCTGCAGCAGTGCGTCGACGGCGCGGATGCGCTCGGCGCGGCCGGAGCCGTAGTCGCCGCGCGGGTGGAGGATCAGGGTGCAGAGCCCGCCGACCGCGTACATGGCGCGGAAGTCCTCGATGAGCCCGGCCGCGACGACGCTCGATCGGCGGTACAGCGTGTAATAGTTGCGGTCGCTGCTCGACCAGAAGACGGGCAGTTCGACCAGGTGGCCGCCCCCATCGGGGGCCAGGTAGGGCAGGTCGTCGTCGTTGTAGCTGCTGTCGTACCGGTAGCCCCGCTCGGCCAGGATGGCGCGCGTCTCCAGGCTCATCAGCCCCTCGGGCGCGCGCCAGCCGGCGGGCCGGGCTCCGAAGGCACGCTCGAACGCCGCCTCACTGCGACCGAGCACTTCGCGCTGCCCCTCGGGCGGGAGCGCGCTGAAGTTCTCGTGGGCGTATCCGTGACCGGCGAGCTCGTGGCCGGCGGCGGCGATCCGCTCCATCACGTGCGGGTAGCGCTCGACGTCCCAGCCGGGGACGAAGAAGGTGGCGCGGACGCCGTGCCGGGCGAACGCGTCCAGCAGGCGG
>DATKRJ010000370.1:0-15106 GCA_035532355.1 Thermomicrobiaceae bacterium
CGGCGACGTCGATGCCTCCCTCATGGTTCACCACGCCGGCGACCGTACCGGCGCGCCCACTCAGTTCCCGGCCGGGACCTGCCTCGCGGTCAACCACATGACCGTCGAGTACTTCGGCAAGCCGGCGCACGCGGCGGCGGACCCGTACAACGGGGTGAACGCGCTGAACGCGGTGATCAAGCTGTTCACCGGGATCGATGCCCTGCGGCAGCACATCCAGATGGAGGCCCGGATCCACGGCATCATCACCCACGGTGGCGATGCTCCCAACGTCGTACCGAAGTACACCGCCGCCCGCCTCTACGTCCGCGCCGCCTCACGGGCGTACATGGAGGAGGTGTTCGACAAGGTCAAGAAGATCGCCGAGGGAGCGGCGCTGATGACCGGCTGCGAGGTCAAGGTCACCGAGGACAGCGTCTGCTACGACATGCGGCCGAGCTACGCGATTGGAAAGACGTACCGCGAGAATATGCAGGCTGTCGGCATGGACATCAACGAGCGCGGCCCCGCTCGTGGCATGCACTCGACCGACTTCGGCAACATCAGCTACCTGATGCCGTCGGTCACCGGCAGTTTCGCGATCAGCCACGAGCCGATCCCCGGCCACTCGCAGCAGGTCGTCGACGCCTCCGGCTCGGATTTCGGTCGCGAGCAACTGCTGAAGGTCTCGAAGGCCATGGCCCTGACCGCGCTCGACCTCTTCCTGAACCCGGAGCTGCTGCAGTCGGCCAAGGACGAGCGCTCCCGCTGGGCGGAGCTCTACGAGAAGTAGCGCGCCCCGCGGAATCGCCACCACAGACACGGCGACTG
The DNA here is from genome assembly GCA_035532355.1 of Thermomicrobiaceae bacterium. Classification (GTDB taxonomy): domain Bacteria; phylum Chloroflexota; class Chloroflexia; order Thermomicrobiales; family Thermomicrobiaceae; genus DASSZN01. Next base: position 811 of record DATKRJ010000370.1, read on the forward strand.
TCCGGGGCGCGATTGCTCGCGCCCCGTCGCACAGGGTCGAGGGCAGCCGGCTTTGGCACTGAGGGTGGCGGTTCAACCGCGCGACACTCGCGGACGAACACGCCTGACCATCCCGACGTGCCGGCGCTACGTCAGCTCCCAGCGGTAGCCGCCGTCGACCGTCACGAAGTGCCCCCAGCCGGGGAAGCGCTCGTGCGCGAAGACCAGCGTCGCGTGCACGGGGCCGGCCTCGGCGAACAATCGGTCCCGCGACGCGCGCATCGCGGCCTGGTCGCGCCCCGGCGAGATCCAGTCAGGGTGGCTCACCTCACAGGCGTGGTGGAACAGGTCACCCACGTAGTAGAAGCTGTCGTTCCCAGAGCGCACGCGCACGATCGTGTGGCCGGGCGACTCTCCAGGCGCCGGGATCATGGTTACCCCGGGCACGATCTCCCGCTCGCCCTCGACCGCTTCGAGGAGGCCCAGTCGGTCGATCGTCCCAAGCGACAGCGCCATCTCCGAGCCCGGCCGCTCTCGGTTGGGATTGCCTTCCCAGTCGCCTCTCCCGATGAAATGGCGTGCATTGGGGAACCGCGCGATCAGCGCGTCACCCTCCTCGACGGTCACCCCGGCGAAGTGGTCGCCGTGTCCGTGCGTGATCAGGACGTGCGTGATGTCCTGTGCTAGGACCCCGATTCCCTCGAGGGCGCGCCCGAGCCCCGGCGTGCGACTGACCCCCTTGAAGCGCTTCGCGAAACCCTCGTGCCAGGCGGAGCCCGGGTCGTCGCAGCCCGGATCGACCATGATCGACGCGTCCCCCAGCCGCAGGTGCACGAGGTTCAGGCCGAGTTGGACCTCACCGGCCTCATTGGCCTCGGGCATCGCCGCCCGCCACTCCGCCTCCGGCACCGGGAAATGCGGCGCCCAGACCAGCGAGCCCTCTGAGATCACCGTGACGGTCGCCTCGCCAATCCGGCGCTGATCGACGTAGTCGGCAAGTCGCGTGGACATCGCTTCTCCCATCCCGTTCCACCCGGCTGATTCGGGTCAGTCGCTCCCGCCGCCGGGAGTGGTCAGGAAATCGATCACCGCACGGTTGAACTCGTCCGTCCGCTCCAGGTGTGGCAGGTGTCCGACCCCCGGCATCACCAGCAGGTGCGCGTCCGGGATGCGCTCGGCCAGCAGTCGGCCGTGGTCCACCGAGATCGACGGGTCCACGTCGCCGTGGATGACCAGCGTCGGCGACGAGATTGCTGCCAGTCGGTCTCGCACGTCGTGGCTCGTCTGGGTGGCGGTCGACTGGCGCACGCTCCCCTCGTAGCCCAGGCGGTTGCCCCGGTTGGCCCCGGCCGCCGCCTCGAGCTCGTCCGGGTGCGCCGCGAAGTAACCCGGCGCCGCGATTCGGGCGTAGCGCTCGCGATTGCGCTCGACCGGGTCCTCGACCCAGGAGTCTCGGCTCGGTGGTGTCGGTGACGTGCCGGGGTCGCGTCGTGTCCCCGGCCCAGTCCCGACCAGCACCAGGTGGTCGACACGCCCGGCGTGGTTGAGCGCGGTCTGCAGGGCGATGTACCCGCCCATCGAGTGGCCCAGCACGTGCGCCCGCTCGATGCCGAGCGCGTCCAGCAGCCGGACACCGTCGTGCGCCATGTCGGCCACGCTGTACTGCGCGGTCTCCGGATCGCTCTCACCCGCGTCCCGGTTGTCCATCGTCACCACGCGAAAGTGCTGCCCGAGCGCTGGCGTCTGCCGCAGCCAGATCCGGCGGCAGGCCATGAACCCGACGATCATGAGCAGCGCTGGACCATCCCCGCTATCGTCGTAATAGATGCGGCGTCCGTCCGCCGCCTGGACCCGGGCCATGGCTCGTCCCTTCCGTCATCTTGCGATCGCGGGCGCAGGATAGCGCACCGCGCCGCGGCGCGGAAGGCCGTCTGACTCGTCCGCAAACTCGACAACGGGTCCGCCCGGTCTCGACGTTCCGTCCAGGGTCTCTCCAAACCAGTCGGCAACCTCGGCCGGCATGCCAGCGTGCTGCAGTTGCTTGACATGCGCGGGAGGATCTGTGACAAGACCCGTGGGATGACCCGCCCGGGCGCGCGCTCGTCCCATCGGGCCTGACCGACGACCATTTGTCAGGCCCACGGACGATCCCATCCGGCCCGCCATCCCGAGCGCGCACCGACGATCGGTGCCGACTGCTGATCGCTGACGTCAGCGTCAGCGGGAAGGATGGGTTGCGATGGCTGCACAGGCCGCCACGACGACGGAGGTCCGCCGCGTTCAGCTTCTCATAGCCGGGAAGCACGTCGACGCCGCCTCCGGCGAGACATTCGACGCCTTCAATCCCGCCACGAACCGGGTCGTCGCCCACGTCGCCAAAGCCGGACGCGCCGACGTCGACGCCGCGGTCCGGGCCGCGCGCCGCGCCTTCGACGAGGGGCCGTGGCCCAGGATGACCCCTTACGACCGCGGCCGGATCATCCAGAAACTCGCCAACCTGATCCGCGAGCGCGCGGACGACATCGCCCACCTGGAGACGCTCAATACCGGCAAGCCGATCGGGCGCGCCAGGGGTGAGATCCTGGGAGCCGCCACCGTCTATGACTTCTACTCTGGCGCCGCCGACAAGTTCTACGGCGAGACGATTCCGCTCGGTGACAAGGTGCTCGACTTCACCCTGCGGGAGCCGATCGGTGTCTGCGCCCAGATCGTTCCGTGGAACTTCCCGTTCTCGATGGCGAGCTGGAAGGTCGCCCCGGCGCTGGCCGCCGGCTGCACGCTGATCCTCAAGCCCGCCTCCAACACCCCGCTGACGGCGGTGGTCCTCGGCGAGCTGTGCTACGAGGCCGGCGTCCCGGAGGGGGTGGTCAACGTGTTGCCGGGGCCGGGCAGCGAGGTGGGCGAGTACCTCGCCGGTCATCCCCTGGTCGACAAGGTTGCCTTCACCGGCGAGACGGCCACCGGAGCGCGCATCCTCGCCGCCGCGGCCGGCACGATCAAGAAGGTCTCCCTCGAGCTCGGCGGCAAGAGCCCCAATATCGTCTTCGCCGACGCCGACCTGGAGAAGGCTGCCGCTGCCGCGGTACCGGCCGCCTTTGGCAATAGTGGGCAGGTCTGCACCGCCCGCACCCGTGTCTTCGTCGCGTCGAAGGCCTACGACAACTTCGTGGCCGACATGGTGGGCGCCGCCGAGGAGTTCAAGGTCGGAGATCCGCTCGAAACGGGCACCCTGATGGGGCCGGTCATCTCCCGCGCCCAGTGGGATCGGGTAACCGGCTACATCGACGTCGGCAAGGGCGAGGGCGCCGAGCTGGTCTTCGGCGGTGCGCGCCCGTCGGCACTGAACGACGGCCACTTCCTGCAGCCGACCATCTTCGCCCAGGTCTCCAACGACATGCGCATCGCGCGTGAGGAGATCTTCGGGCCGGTGGTCTCGGTTATCCCCTTCCAGGACGAGGAGGACGTCATCCGGGCCGCCAACGCCAACGACTACGGCCTGGCCGGCTCGATCTGGACGCGGGACATCGGCAAGGCGCTGCGGGTCGCCCGGGGCGTGCGAACGGGCATGCTCTCCATCAACTCCAACGGTGGGCCGGGCGTGTTCGGTCCGTTTGGCGGCTACAAGAAGAGCGGCATGGGACGCGAGCTCTCGATGCACGGGCTGGAGCTCTACACCCAGGTCAAGAACATCTACCTGGACCTGAGCGTCTGACGGCCCCGCGCCTTCGACCCGCTCGACAACCGGCCGGTCACCAATGACCGGCCGGTTCGCCCTGGCTCGTCGCCGGTCTTCCACGTCGCCACGCTGCCGTAACCTGATATAATATGTTGACGGTCACGGTTCGTTGGGTGGCCCCCGACCCGATCGTCGCCGGGCAGCCGGAGTCTGACTTGGCCGGCTCGACTGACGCCCCGTGCGCGGGTATCCGGATCCGCACCGTCGCACCGATCATCCGCGCTTGACCTGTCCGGTTGGCCAGCGAGGCCCGCGGGCCATCGTGCGGTGCGATCGGCTATCCTTGGGCACCGCGAGATGGGTGGCCGCGTCGGACGATGGGCGGCGGCCACCTGAACGAGGAGCATCGAGATCGAAGCGCTGATCTTCCAGTACGGCGTTCTGGTGGTCGCCGGACTGGTCTGTATCAATGAGATCGGCCTGCCGACCGGCGTGCCAATGGAGGTCGCAATCCTCCTGGCGGGCGCGTTCGCAGTGCATACGCTGGGGCAGCTGCTGGCGGCCCTGGCCATCATCGTGGCCGCCGACGTCCTCGGCACGACCGTTCTGTTCCTCGCCTCCCGCACCGGCGGGAACTGGATCCTCGATCGCGTGCTGGCCCACGTTGGCCGGCGCGGCGAGGAGACGATGCGTCGCTGGCGCAGCCGCCTCGGCGGCCACGACGTCGGCGTCGTGGCGGTCGGACGTATGCTGCCGCTCGTGCGCATGTATTTCTCGATCGGCGCCGGTTTATTGCGCGTCCGCCTGCGAGACTTCCTGCTCGGCTCCACGCCGGGCGCAGTGGTCTGGGCAGGCGTGCCGCTCGTCGTTGGGTACGTCTTCCGCACCGAGGTCGATCGAGTCACCCTCGGCCTCGACCGCTTCGACCACTTGCTCTTCCTGGTAATGCCGGTCTTCACGCTCCTCGTAATCGTCGTCTGGTGGGTGCGCCGTGGTGGGTCGACCTGGGGCATGCTCCGCCGGGGTCGCTCGGCGCTCGGCTTGACCATCGTGGCGTCGTCCATCGGCTACGTGACGTATCTGGTCTCGCGGCACGGCGCGCAGCTCGTGCGTGGGGTCGCCGCCATTGGCCGGCCGCACCTTTACCTGTCGCCCTGGCTGATGTTGCTGGCCGCCTGCGTCGGTGCGCTCGCCAGCGTCGCCTTCGACGACCTGCGTCTGACGCTACGCAGTCGCGAGGCGCACGCACCCTTCCCTCACGTTGTGGTCATCGAGGTCGCCACCACGCTCCTCTGGGCGACGCTCGTCCTCGCTGTCGCCGGGATCATCATCGACCTGCACGTCCAGTTCGCGTCCCTCTGATCACCTCGTCTTCGCACGGACCGGGGCGCGGCGAGCCCCGCTTGCGCGCGCGCTCCGCTACGGGCACCATTGGCGCGACGACCGTGGACCGTTTGCGGAAGGACGAGACCGATGGCCGCAGGAGCCCACTACGACATAGTGCTCGCCGGGATCGTGCGCGGCGCGCTCAGCGAGCTCGACGGACTGCCGGGCGAGGTTCTCAACCGGCCCGTGCCGCTCCCCGAGGCCAACTCGCTCTTCGCCCTCGCCACCCACCTGCTGGGCTCGACCGAGTTCTGGGCCCTCCAGATGGGTACCGGCCGCGACGTCGACCGGGACCGCGACGCCGAGTTCCACGCCGGCGGATCCTACGCCGACCTCGCCGCCCGCGCCGAGCGCCTGGTCGCCGCGCTGCACGACGTGCTCCCGGGGCTGAGTAGCGACGACCTCGACCGGCCCGGCCACGGCGAGCGCCGCCCGTCGATGCTGCCAGCGGGGCAGCCGGTCACCGTGCGGGACTGCCTGCTTCACGCCATTGAGCACTCGGGCCTTCACCTGGGTCAGATCCAGATCACGCGCCAGTTGCTCGTCGAGGGGTTCGCTCCCCGGAGCTGACGGCGTGACTCGCATGTGAGAGAGGCACGGCCATGTCGATCGGCAGTCAGCCGCGGTTCCCCCTGGCCACTCTGCCCACGCCGCTGCAGCAGGCGCCCCGGCTGCGGGACGCGCTCGGCGGGCCCGACCGCTGCCCGCGCATCCTCATCAAGCGGGACGACCTTACCGGCCTCGCCCTCGGCGGCAACAAGGCGCGCAAGCTCGAGTTCCTCGTGGCCGATGCGCTGCGGCAGAGCGCGACCACGCTGATCACCACGGGCGCGGAGCAGTCCAACCACGCGCGCATGACCGCCGCCGCGGCACGCCTGGCCGGCCTCCGCTGCAGCCTCGTTCTGACGAGCCACGGCGACCATCCGCCGGTGCAGGGCAATCTCCTGCTCGACCACCTGCTGGGCGCGGACGTCCACCTGGTCCCGGCCGGCGGCACCGGGATGCCCGGCGGTGAGAGTGTCGACGCGGCCATCGCCCGCGTGGCCCGGGACCTCGAGGCGCGCGGCGAGCGGCCCTACGTCATCCCGGTCGGCGGCTCGAACGCTATCGGGGCGCTCGGCTACGTCACCGGCACGCTCGAGCTCGTCGAGCAGCTCTACCAGGCCGGCGAGGCACCGACCCGCCTGTACTACGCCAGCGGCTCGCGCGGCACCCAGGCCGGGCTGGTGCTCGGCGCGAAGCTCTACGGCGCGCCCTACCACGTCGTCGGCGTCGCCGTGAGCCCGGTAGACCCAAGCCGGGACAGCCACGCGCTGGAGATCATCGACGAGGCCGCCGAGCGAATCCGCGCCGGTGTGCGGGTGGTCCCCGAGGATCTGATCACCGACGACGGCTACGTCGGCGAGGGCTACGGCATCCCGACCCCCGGCTGTCTGGAGGCGGTCCGGCTGCTCGCCTACCACGAGGCGATCTTCCTCGACCCGACCTACACCGGAAAAGCCATGGCGGGGATGATCGACCACGTCCGCCGGGGCGAGATTGACCCGAGCGAAACGGTGGTCTTCCTGCATACCGGCGGCGTCCCGGCCATCTTCGCCAACCCGGGCGCGCTCATCGACTGATGCGCTCGGCGGCGCCATCCCATCGGCGCCGCCACTCCTCCCGTTCGGGCCATCCTCCCGCCTTCCGCGCCTTTAGATCGGCCCCCTCCGCGTGCGGCGGATCCGTGCCATTAATTGGGCTGACTGTCGCGCACTTGCCATACCCCTGGCTTGCCATGTTGTGCCTCTGTCACGGATCCCGCCCTAAAGTGAAGAGGTAACGGGAGACGACTGTCCGCCGCTGACGAGTGTTCCGTGAACAGGAGGGCACCGTGATAAAGGGCCTGTTGCGTCTGGCGACGCTCCTGCTGCTCGTCGTGGCCCCGCTGCTCGGAACCGCGCTCGTCGCGGTACCCCCTGCCTCGGCGGGCGTCGCGCCGGCCACCGCCACGTTCCAGAGAACTTGGGCGCGCACTGACCAGCCGGTGGCAACCCTCGCTGTCAACCGCACCTGGATGTGGGGGCCGGATGGCAACACGGCCGCGATGACCGAGACGTACGCCCAGGCCCCGGGTGGCACTCGCACCGTCCAGTACTTCGACAAGTCCCGCATGGAGGACAACAGCTACCGCGCCATGGCGCCCTGGGACGTCACTAACGGTCTGCTGGTCGTCGAACTGGTGACCGGTAACATGCAGGTCGGCGACAGCAGCTTCCAGGCCCGCGGCTCGGCTCAGGTCAACGTGGCCGGTGACGCCGACGATCCGACTGGACCGACCTACGCCACCTTCGCCGGGCTGCTCGGCTCCCAGCCCTACGCTCCCGGTGCCGCCGTCAACCGGCGCGTCAACCGGGCCGGCCAAGTCACCGTCGACCCCGGCCTCAACGCGCAGGGCGTCACCGCGGCCTACTACGTCGACGTCCCCGGGATCAAACACCAGGTCGCCTCGCCCTTCTGGGGCTTCATGAACTCCAGCGGCTTGGTCGACGAGAACGGGGTCCACACCACCGCGGCGCTGTTCGAGAACCCCTTCTACGCCACCGGCTACCCGATCACCGAGGCCTACTGGGCCAACGTCAAGGTCGGTGGCAACTATCGCGACGTGCTGATGCAGTGCTTCGAGCGCCGCTGCCTGACCTACACGCCGAGCAACCCGAGCGGCTGGATGGTGGAGGCCGGCAACGTCGGACAGCACTACTACACCTGGCGCTACGGGGCGCCACCGATGACCGCGGCGCCTCTTCTCTGGACGCAGACCGCGGGCTATCTGACTGGGAGTACGGCGACGAATTGGGAGACCGTCCCGGCCATGCAGACGGCCATCAACCTGGCGGCGAACGCCGACCTCGCCATTAGCTACTCGGCCGAGATCGGCGGTAGTGGGGGGCGTATGTTCGTGCGCGCCGCCGTAGACGGGCAGGCCGCCAGTCCGAGCGACGTGGTCTTCGCCATACCCACGACCAACGTCGGGGCCCGGTCGTTCACGTTCGTGAAAACCGGCGTGGCCGCTGGTCCGCACACGGTGACGGTTCAGTGGCTTGCGGACAGCGGCTTTGAAATCTCCGTGGCCTACCGGACGATGTCGGTCTCGGCTTCGCCGCAGAGCACCGACCGCGGCGCGCTGGCCGTGCGCGCGGCGCCCAGCGGACCGCCGGTGACGACCACGTCGGCTCCCTGGGCCTGGCAGGCCATCCCAGACATGAGCACCACCGTCACGACGGGCGGCAACAGCAACCTGGCCATCACGCTCAGCGGCGAGGTCTTTACCGACGGCGGGCGGATGTACGTCCGAGCGCTGGTCGACGGCCAGCCGGCCGATCCCTCGGGCGACGAGCCCATCTACTCCTGGGGCGGGTTCGCTGGCACCCACAGCTTCACCTGGACGAAGCAGCAGGTGGCGGCCGGGAACCATTCGATCGTGATGCAGTGGGTCGTGGACAGCGGGACGACCGGATCCCTCGGCGACCGTACGCTGGTGATCTCGGCCTCGCCGCCGAATTCGTCCACCCATGGTGGTGTGGCCGTTCACGCCCGAGCCTATGACGCGGTCAACACTACCGCGCAGAGCTGGGTGTCGGTGCCGGACATGACCGCCAGCCTCGTCACGCCCGCCGACGCGACCCTCGCGATCACGTTCAGCGGCGAGGGATACACGTCGACGGACGGGGAAAGGATGATTGTTCGGGCCCTGGTGGACGGGCAGCCCGCGGATCCGCCCGAGGCCTACTTCATCGTCGACACCCGGTTCGAGTCGCGCTCGTTCACTTTCGCCGTGCAGCATCTGGGGGTCGGGACCCATACCGTCGTCATACAGTGGCAGGTCTACGGCGGAGGCACGCTCTTTCTCGAGGACCGTACCCTCACGGTCCTGGGCCCACCCGTGCCGTAGCCGACCTCGGTCCGGTTAACTGCCAGAAGGGATTAGGGAAAGGGGGCGCCGGGCGGCACCCCCTCGGCTCACGCGCAGAAGACGCGCTGCCGCGGCGAGACCCGAGCATCGATCAGCGACCGGTAGCGCCAGGAGAAGTAGAGCGCGGCCAGCACGCACTCCGCCGGCACCTGGAAGTCGTCCGCCACGTCCTCGAGCTCGCCGCCGTACTCCCGCAGCCGGGCGACCACGGTGGTAACGGAGATGCGGTGCTCGCGCAGGCAGGCGGTGGCGGGGCCCAGGCCGTAGGGGTCGGCATCGATGTGCCGCGCGATCAGCACCTCGATCGTCCCGGTAGCCACGGCACCGGCGCACGCGTCGTCATACGGGTCGTCGGTGGTTGCCACAAGCCGTCCGCCTCCACTCTCGATCGGATCGATCCGGGTTTCGGGCCGCGCCCCGCCGCTATTCTACGACGGGTCGTGGCGCGCGTGGCATACAGCCCGCCCGTCGTACCGGTGAGCAGTACGCACCGTCCCACCGCTCCCCTCGCCGGCTCCCATTGACACCGCCTGCGCACGATGCTTCCATGCGAGCGGCGCCGAGCCGCCTGTTCATCCCCCCTTCCGCGTCGTCCCAGGCAGCTCGTCGCGCCGAGCGACCCGTCCGCGTGTCCGACCCCCATCCCCGGGGGCCGGCACCCACCGAGAGCAGGAGCACGTGAGCAGCAGCGCCCGCCAGGCCCAGGAGGAGCAGATCCTCGACGCCGTCTCCGCCGATCGCCTGATGGAGTCCGACCGCGCCATCGCCCAGTGGGTGCGCCTGTCGGGCACCGACGAGGAGGCCAAGGCTTTCGACTGGATCCAGCAGCAGCTCGAGAGCTACGGGCTCGAGACGCACCGCTACCGCCACCCCGGGCTCGTCTCCTGGCCCGAGTCCGCCACGCTGACCGTCACCCCGGCCGGCGGCGCGCCTCAGAGCTTCACCTGCTCGACCCATGCTTTTGCCACCTCGACCGGACCGCACGGCATCTCCGGCGAGCTCGTCGTCGTCGGGCGCGGCACGTCCGAGGACTTTGCCGGCAAGGACGTGCGCGGCAAGATCGTCCTGGTCGACGGCATCATCGCCCCCAACCGCAACCTGGCCGTCGAGGCCACCGGTGTTGCCGCCTCGATCTGGATCGCCGGCACCCACCTCCACGAGCGCGCCCTCTCGCCCGTCTGGGGCACCCCGACGCCGGAGACCGCCAATCTGCTGCCGAAGACCCCCTCCGTCTCGATTCCCGGCACCGAGGGCGAGCGCCTCAAGGGCCTGATGGAGCAGGGGCCGGTCACCGTCGCCATGGTCACTCAGGTCTACCGCGCCTGGCGCCAGCTGCCCTGCCTGACCGGCGACCTGCGGCCGCCGCGGGAAGGGCCCGAGAGCGACACCTTCGTCATGTTCAGCGGCCACGTCGACTCCTGGTACTACGGCGCGATGGACAACGGCACGGCCAACGCCACCCAGCTCGAGGTCGCCCGCGTCCTCGCTCAGCACCCCGACGCCATGCGTCGAGGCCTGCGCGTCGCTTTCTGGTCCGGCCACTCCCACGCGCGCTACGCCGGCTCGACCTGGTACGCCGACAACTTCTGGCAGGACCTGCACGACCGCTGCGTCGCCCACGTCAACGTCGACTCGGTCGGCGGCAACGGCGCGACGATCCTGTCCGAGGGCAACAGCATGGCCGAGCTACGCGAGTTCACCGGCGACGTCATCGAGCAACTCGCCGGCCAGCGCCTCGCGCCGCGCCGCTACGGCCGCTCCGGGGACCAGTCCTTCTGGGGCCACGGCTTCCCGTCGGTGCTGATGTCCCTCTCCGAGCAGCCGGCCGCCAACGCCGATCCGCTCCTGCTTGCCTTGCATCACCAGATCAGCGGCGGCCAGGGCGCGGGCGGCGGGCTCGGCTGGTGGTGGCACACCCCGGAGGACACCGTCGACAAGATCGACCCCGACTTCCTCCAGCGTGATGCGCGCATCTACGCGTTGCTCGTCTACCGCCTGACCGGCGCCCGCGTCTTGCCGCTGGACTACGCCGCCGACCTCACCGAACTGCGAGCCAACGTCGACGCGGTGCAGGCGAGGGCCGGCGACGCGGTCGACCTCTCCGCGGTCGACGAGTGGATCGGCGAGCTCGGCTCCTCGATCGACCGGCTCAACCGCCGCGTCGCCGAGCTCGAGACGGTCGGCGCGCTCGATGACGCGCTCGTCGCCCGGGTCAACCGCTGCCTGATGACTGTCGGCCGCGAGCTCATCCCGGTCGACTACTCGCGCGCCGGGCGCTACGACCACGACCTCGCCGTGCCGACCCAGCCGGTGCCGGGGCTTCAACCGGCGACGCGGCTCGCCGCGCTCCAGCCGGGCACCGATGACTACGAGTTCCTGCGCACGCGCGTCGTACGCGAGCGCAACCGGCTGGTCCACGCGCTGGTGACGGCGACGCGGGCGGTCGAGGCGACCCTGAACGGGCTCGGCTAGTCAGCCGTCGGCCGGACGGCTCGGCGCAGCGGAGGAGAGGGCCGGATGGCCGGTGATGACGTGGGCGGCGTGCCGGGCTCGCGCCGCGAGGAGTTCCTGGCGACGCTCTTCCGGCTGCTGCGCCAGCCCTCAATCAGCACCCAGGGCGTGGGCGTCGAGGAGTGTGCCGAGCTGGTACGCGTGGTGCTGGAGGAGCATGGCGTTCCGGCGCGGCTGCTCCCCACCGACGGCTATCCGGTGGTCTACGGCGAGCTCACGGCCGGACCCGACGCCAACACCTTGCTCATCTATGGCCACTACGACGTGCAGCCGCCCGAGCCGTACGAGGCCTGGGACTCGCCGCCGTTCGAACCCACCATCCGCGACGGCCGCATCTACGCCCGCGGCTCCGGCGACAACAAGGGACAGTTTCTGGCGCACGTGCTGGCGCTCAAACTGCTCGCCGACCGCGGCCGCCTGCCGCGGCTCAACGTCAAGTTCCTGATCGAGGGCGAGGAGGAGAGCGGCAGCCCCAGCCTGCCGGACTTCGTCGAGCGCCACCCCGACCTGCTGCGTGCCGACCTCTTGTACGCCGCCGACGGCCCGGCCCACCTCAGCGGCCGGCCGGTCGTCTTCTTCGGGCTGCGCGGCACGCTGAAGATGGAGCTCGAGGCGCGCGGCGCCAACCGGGACCTTCACTCCGGCAACTTTGGCGGCCCGGTGCCGAATCCCATCTGGATCCTGGCGCGCCTGCTCTCGACTATGCGCGACGCCGCAGGGCGCATCACCATCGACGGCTTCCACGACCGCGTCCGCCCGCCCAGTGACTACGAGCGCGCGCTGATCGCCGCCATCCCCTTCGACGCGGACGAATTCAAGCGAAATCTGGGCCTCGCGGAGTTCGACGGCCCAGCCGATCGCTCCTATTTCGAGAAGATCATGTTCCAGCCCACCCTCAACGTGACCGGTATCGCCGGCGGGTATTCCGGCCGGGGCGCCAAGTCGGTCATCCCCTCGCGTGTCGTCGCCAAGCTGGAGTCGCGTCTGGTGGCCGACCAGGCGCCCGACGAGGCCTTCGCCACGATCGAGCGGCACGTCCGCCGCCATGCTCCGGACGTGACGATCCGCAACCTGGGCGGCACGCTGCCGTCGAAGACGTCGCCCGAGCTGCCAGTCTCGCGCCTGGTCGTGAAGGCCGTGGGCGACGCCTACGGCGTCGAGCCGGTCGTCATGCCGGTCCTGGGCGCCTCTGGCCCCAATTACCTCTTCACCGACGTGCTGCGCATCCCCGCGGTCTGGACCACTTACGGCCCGCCTGACGAGAACAACCACGCGCCCAACGAGAACATGACGCTCGAATCGTTCTTCAAGGGCATCCGCGCCAGCGCTCTGCTCCTGCAGCGCTTCGCCGCGCTGCCGCGGGACCAGCTCGGTCGGCCGCCGGCGGGCTGAGAGCGGTCGGCGTCACGAGAGGACGAGGACGATGGGACCGACCGAGGCGCTGGCACGGTTCGCGGTGGAGATGGACGGAGAGGCGCTCGCGCCCGACGTGCGCCACGCGGCGTGGCGGGCCTTGCTCGACTGCCTCGGCGTCGCCCTTGCCGGCTCGGTCGAGGACGTCGGGCGGATCATTACCGAGCAGGCACTGAGCCAGGGCGGGGAGCCCGAGGCGGTCATTTGGGGCAACGGCGCGCGCACCAGTGCCCAGCACGCCGCGCTCGCCAACGGCACCGCCGCCCACGCGCTGGACTACGACGACACCAACAACTCGATCCCCGGCCATCCCAGCGTGCCGGTCCTGCCGGCCGCGCTTGCCATGGGTGAGCGTGTCGGCGCCTCCGGCGCTGCGGTCCTGGCGGCCTTCGTCGCCGGGGTCGAGGCCGAGTGCAAGCTGGGGCTCTACACCGGGCAGGACTGGTACGACCTCGGCTGGCACCCGACGTCGGTGACCGGCGTCGTCGGTGCCGCGGTAGCGGCGGGGAGGCTCGCCCGCCTCGACGTCGACCAGATGCGGCAGGCGATCGGGCTGGCCGTCGCCCAGGCGAGCGGCATCCGGCAGAACTTCGGCACCATGGCCAAGCCGTTCCACGTCGGCCGCGCCGCCCAGGCCGGCGTCCTGGCCGCTGAGCTTGTCCGGCGCGACTTCTCCGCCAGCTCGATCGTGCTCGAAGGCCCCGCCGGCTTCTGGGACGTCTTCGGCCACGCGCCCGGGCGCGATCCGGACACGTTCGCGGATAGCCTCGGCAACCCGTTCGATCTGCTTTCGCCGGGGATCAACTTCAAGGCCTACCCCTGCTGCGCCTCGACCCACCCCGGCATCGACGCCGCGCTCGCCTGCGCCGGTGGGTTGACCGAGCCGGACGTCCGGAGCGCGGTCGTCGACGTGCCCTACACGGCACCGCTCATCCTGATTCACCACCGGCCGGCGATGCCGCTCGAGGCCAGGTTCAGCCTGGAGTACACGGTCGCCGCCGCACTTCTGGACGGCGCGGTGACGCTGACCCACTTCAACCCGGACGCGGTCGCGCGGCCCGACCTCCAGGCACTGCTGCGGCGGATCGACTACCGCGTGCCGGACGAGTGGCGCAAGGGCGCGGGTGAGCTCAACATGGGGCAGGCGCGCGTGGAGGTCCAGCTGGCCGACGGCTCCGTCCGGCGGGCCCAGGTCGCCGCGCCCCGAGGCAGCGCCGCCAACCCGCTCTCGGACGCCCAGCTCGAGGCCAAGTTCCTCGACTGCGCCGCGCTTGCGCTGGGAACGGGCGGTGCCCGGCGCGCGCTGGACCTCGTCCGCGACCTCGAGTCGCTCACCGACGTCCGCGGGCTGGCCGCCGCCCTGGCCGCTCCCGCCGCGG
>DATKRJ010000371.1:0-7529 GCA_035532355.1 Thermomicrobiaceae bacterium
TGTTGACCGGGCTATTGGGCGTCAGGAGGGTGTTGCAGGTCATGGAGCCGAACGACGTGTAGTTCACGACCCAGCCACTGCCATCCGCGTTCGGGTTGGTCGGATCGTAGGTCTCGTGGTAGATCGTGCCCAGGATGTTGACGGTGTACCCGCTGCTCATCCGTGTCAGGTCGAGGTCGTTGTTGAACTGGCCGAACCCCTGGATCTGTACGATGCCGCCGTCGCCGGGGCCGACCGCGCTGATCGATGCCATGGCGTTGTGGTTCGACTCCGCGCCGCTGTTCATCAGCCAGACGCTGCCCCGCACCGAGGTCGCGTCGACCGTTGCGAAGATGTCGTGGCGCACGCCCATGCCGTCGGTCCAGGCCCGGTCACACTCCCCATAGAGCTCATCCGGCGTGCCGAAGCCGGCGCCACTAGAGAGGTAGGCGTCGGCCTCCGCGTAGAAGGCCGTGGCCGGGCCGACGGCGTAGTCGCAGGGAGTCCCGGAGGCGCACCCCGCGATGATCGACTCGACCTCGAGCTGTCCGGTCAGGTCGGTCGATCGTGCGGCCTGCGTATGGTGTCCGCGTCCGGACGCGCCGTCGGCCAGCGCCGTCGACGGCGCCAGCAGTGGCAGGGCCAGCAGCGTGAATGCCGCCACGATCGCCAGCGATCTCCGCCTCACGTGTCCCCCTCTCGCGGTGAACCCCAAGCCGAACTGCACGGACCGCGGGCGTGTGGGGCCGCAGCGACGCGGCCGCTCGTCGAGCAACGTGGCCTGCGCGTGTGGGGTGGGGGAAGATCATTACCAGGGCGCGTATCGCGCTGGCTCGATCTGACATGGTCAACCGCACGCGATCAGCAACGTTGGCTCATCGTAGCACGAATGGCCGGCCGGTCAAGCGGATCGACACCCGGACGTGCGTGCGGCCGTGCCGGCAGCGGCACCGGGAGCGCGGCTTAGCTGGGTCGTGACGACGGCACCCGGGAGAGGGTGCCGTCGTCACACTCGTGCTGCGTCGGTCGAACTCGGCCGGGTGCTACATGGCGAAGTTGAGGGTGGTGGTGCCGCCACTCACCGTCACCGACTGGGTCTGCTGGATCCACCCGTAGTACGCCGAGGCTCGCGCCGTGTACGTCCCCGCCTGCACGCCCGTGAACTGGTAGTGCCCGCTGCCGTCCGTCGTCGTCGTCCGGCTCAGCCCGTTGCCCGACAGCGTCACCGTCGCTCCCGCGTACGCCGAGCCCCGCACCGTCACCGTCCCGGTCAGGTTCCCAGCCGCCACCGCCAGCTTCAAGGTCGCGGCGGCCACGGTCCCCTGCACCGGCACCGTCACCGTCGTCTGTGCGCTGGTGTAGCCGTTCTTGCTCGCCGTCACCGTCTGAGGCCCGGCCGGGACGTTGGGCAGCGTATAGGTGCCCCCGGTGACGGTGGAAGTGGACACGCCGCCCGCACTGACCGTGGCGCCCACCAGCGGCGCGCCGCTGGTGTCGGTCACGCTGCCCGTGATCGTGCCCACCTGCGGCACCAGGGTGAAGTTAGCCGTTGCGCTGCCCCCGGCCGTCACGCTCACCGAGACCGGCTGCGCGCTGCCGGCGCCATAGCCGTTCGCGGTGGCCGAGACCGAGTAGCCACCCACCGGCACCGAGCTGATGGTGTAGTTGCCGTTGCCGTCGGTGCTGGCGGTCAGCGGCGAGCCGCTGCCGGTGGCGGTCACCGTGACGCCCTGGATGCCGGTCGACGAGCCCTGGATCGTCACCTTCCCGCTGATCGTGCCGGGCTGCGCCGCCAGTTGGAAGTTCGCCGTGTTGGGCCCCGCCTGGGTCACGGTGATGCTCTGCGAGCCCGTGGCGTACCCGCTCATGCTGGCGGTGACCGTCTGCGTCCCCGTCGGCACGCTACTCAGCGTGTACGTCCCGTTCGACGCGGTCGTGTTCGACACGCCGCCCGCGGACACCATCACCCCGCCCAGGGGCGCGTTGCCGGTGTCGGTCACGGTCCCGCTCACGGTGCCATAGGTTGGAGTCAGGCTGAAGTTGGTGGTGCTCGTCTGGCCGGCAGCGACGGTGACGCTCTGCCCGCTACTGGTGGCGTAGCCGGTCGCGGCGGCCGTGACCGAGTAGCTGCCGGCCGGGACCGCGCCCATGCTGTAGCTGCCGGTGGCATCGGTGGTGGCCGTCAAGGGCGAACCGCTACCGGTGGCGGTCACCGTGGCGCCCGGAAGTCCCGTCGACGTACCCTGGATCGTTACCTTCCCGCTGATCGTGCCGCCGGTGCCGCACGGCGCGACCATCAGCAGCGGCTCACTGGACTTCGTGTCGGTGAAGCCGCACGGGCTGTTCTGCGGCACCGACCAGTTGTTGATCAGGCCCTGCTTGACGGCCGACCAGCGCGTCGAGCTGCGCGCGATTTGGTTCACCGCGATGTAGAGCGCCGCCGCGCCGGTGACGTGCGGCGAGGCCATGGAGGTCCCGCTCTCCGTCCCGAGCTGATTATTCGGGAACGTCGACGTGATGCAGACTCCCGGGGCCGCGAGCGCGACGCCACTGCCGAAGTTGCTGAAGGAGGCGAGCGTGTCATCGGGGCCGAAGTTGGCGCAGGTCGAGTTCGCGCCGCCGCCGGGCTTGCCGTTGTAGTCGGCGACGGCGGAGACCGCGATCACGTTGGGGTTGTTGGCCGGGCTGAAGTTGCTCACATCCTGCGTGCTATTGCCGGCGGCGGCGACCAGCACGATGCCGGAGTTCGCTGCCTGGGCGAGGGCGGTGTTCAGGGCCTGGCTGGCGCAGTTGCTGCAGCCGAAGCTCATGTTGACCACGTCGATGCTTCCCTGCTGGATGATCCAGTCGAGGCCGGCGACGATGGTCGAGATCGAGCCGCTGCCCGAGCTGTCCAGCACCTTGACGGCCCACAGCCGGGCGCCCGGGGCCACGCCCGCAACGCTGCCGCTGATGCCGATCCCGGCGGCCGTGCCGGCGACGTGGGTGCCGTGGTCGTTGTTATCGGCATAGCCGCCGGTCGTGCAGCTACTCGAGCCCCACCAGGTGCTGGTGCAGAGCGCGCCGCCGACCACGTTCAGGTCGGCATTCGGCCCGATGCCGGTGTCGAGAATGGCGATGTTCACCGTCCCGACGGCCGGGTTCTCGATGCCCCCGCCGATCCCGGTGTTCGGGTTCTGATCGGCCTCGATCCGGGCGATGCCGGTCGGCACGATCTGGGCCTGTTCCTGGACCGTGTAGTCGGGCTCGACGAACGCGACACGCGGATCGCGCGCGAGCGCCTGGATGACCGCGGGCGGCAGCGACGCCGAGAAGCCCTGCATGGCTCGCTGGTAGACGAATCCGAGGTGGAAGTTGAAGCGCTGGGCGAACGCCTGGGCGATGGTGGATGGATTGCCGGAGGATGTCCGCAGGCCGACAATCACCGGCTCAGGAGTGCTCCCGCTCGCCGCGGCCGCCGCCGTGGTACCGAGTGGCCCGATCAGCATGAGGATGAAGGCGACCGCAATCAGGGGCCGGAAGCCCCGCCACCGCTGCACTGTTATGGATTCCTTCCCACAGTCCGGCCCTGGGACCGCCGCGACGCGAGCGCCTCACGACGAACGGGCGGGCCTAGCCTCCCAGGACGTTCACGTCAGATCTCGAAACGCAACCACACTGATTATGGTGCGCCGGGACCACCCATCGCAAGCGCTGTCGACCCGGACCAAAGGTCCCGAACCCCGGCGGGAGATCGGCACCGGTGGGCGCGGTTGCGGGCGCGGCAGGGACCGGCCGACCGGCTGGTAGAATTGCCGACCGGCGGGGCGGGCGGACGCTCCGCGTATCCAGCCTGGTCGAATGGGAGAAAGGTTCGGCATGTCGGCACGGACACTGACGACCCGCGCGTTGCGCCTGGGGCTGCTCCTGGTCCCGCTGCTCCTGGGCGCCTGCAGCCGTGGCGGAACCCCTACCACCACCGGCACGCCGCCGCCCGCCACCCCCGCCGCGCAGCTGCCGACGCCGATCGTCGGCTCGATCGCGAGGCAGGGGACGCCTGTCCCGGTCGGACCGGCACCCTCGCCGGCCACTGTCGACTACGGCACGATCAAGCTGATCCCCCAGTGGCAGGGGCTCGGGGTGCCGCAGTACCCCGGCGCGACACGCCTGGACTTCAGTGCTGCCAGCGGAAGCAGCGTGTCGAACGCCGGCACCATGCTGTTCCAGACGACCGATCCGCCGGACCGGGTGCTGGCCTACTACCTGGGCGTGCTGCCGCAGTCGGGCTACCGGAAGGTCAACGCCAACGGCTTGCAGATCGTCGAGGTGTCGTCGAAGGCGACGGTGACGGTGAACGCCGTCAAGCTGAACGGCGGGTCACACATCATCATCATGGTGACCGATCCCACCGGCTGAGTCGTGCACCGGAACGTAACGGGACGGGCCGGGAGCAGTCGCTCCCGGCCCGTCGGTACGCCACCGCGCTGCGGTCCAACGCGACCGGACCGTCGGACGCGGAGCCTTCGGTGCTAACGGCGCGACCGGTCGTCCGCGCGCAGCCGCGCCTCGCGGCCCGGCTCCTCGCCGCGCAGGAGGTCGATCGTCTCCACGGCGTGCCGCAGGTGCGGGATGACGATGCTGCCGCCGACGACCAGCGCGACGTTCAGCGCGTCGTACAGCTCGTCGTCCGACCAGGCGGCTTGCACGCACTGCTCCAGATGGTAGTCGATGCAATCGTTGCAGCGCAGCACGGTCGAGGCGACGAGGCCCAGGAGTTCCTTCGTGCGGCCGTCGAGCGCCCCGTCGCGGTAGGCGCCGGAGTCCAGGCCGAAGAACCGCTTGATGCCTAGATGGTCGATCTCGGAGATGCGGTCGTTCATCCGCGTCCGATAGTCGCGGAACTCGTCGAGCCGGCTACCCATCAAGGGCGCTCCCTCCGTCGTCCGTCCGGCGCCGCCCGGGTGCGGTCAGGCCGTCCCGGTCCCGTCGAGCAGGCGACCGATGTCGACCAGCTCGTCGGCGCCGAGGACCCAATC
The DNA here is from genome assembly GCA_035532355.1 of Thermomicrobiaceae bacterium. GTDB lineage: Bacteria > Chloroflexota > Chloroflexia > Thermomicrobiales > Thermomicrobiaceae > DASSZN01. The sequence continues at coordinate 4,995 of DATKRJ010000371.1, forward strand.
GGCGGCCGCGGCGTTGGCATCGACCTGCTCGGGCCGGGTGACGCCGGCGATCACGGAGCAGATGACCGGATGGGCGAGGAGCCAGGCGATGGCCAGTTCGCCCATGGTATGGCCGCGGTCCCGCGCGAAGCGCTCCAGCGCCTCGATGGCGGCGAAGTTGTGCTCGGTAAGGCGCTGCGCTTGCCAGGCCGGATTGTTCGCCCCGCGCACTCCCGCCGGAACCGCCTCACCCCGCCGATACTTGCCGGTCAGGAAGCCCCCCGCCAGCGGTGAGAACGGGATCACGCTCATGCCGAAGTGGCGGCAGGCCGGCGTGAGCTCCTGCTCGATGCCCCGGTCGAGCATGTTGTAGAGGTTCTGGCTCACCACCGGCCGGTCGAGACCCGCCCGCTCACAGATTCCGAGCATCTCGGCGACCTGCCAGCCGGCGTAGTTCGAGACTGCTCCGTAACGGATCTTGCCGTCGCGGACCAGGTCGTCGAGCGCGCGCAGGCTCTCCCCGATCGGGGTCATGGGATCCGGTCGGTGCAGGTAGTAGAGGTCGATGTAGTCGGTGCCGAGCCGTCGCAGACTGGCCTCGACGCTGGCCAGGATCCGGCGGCGAGACAGGCCGACATCGTTGGGCCCCTGGCCCATAGGGAAGCCGGTCTTGGTGGCCAGCACCACCCGTTCGCGCCGGTCGGCGATGGCCCGGCCGACGTGCTCCTCGGAGACACCGGAAGAGTACATGTCCGCGGTGTCGACGTGGTTGATGCCGAGATCGAGCGCCCGGTGGATCACGGCGGCGGTCTGGTCCGCGTCGCAGAAGCGCCCATAGGTGTTGCCGCCCAGGCCCACCACCGAGACCATCACGCCGCTCGTCCCCATCTGTCGGTACTGCACGAACGTTCCCTCCCCTAACTCGCGTTCGGCTTCCGGCTTCGGCGGCGCGCCGCGCCGGTCCCGCGTCCGAGATGACGTCCGCGGGACTGTAGCCCAGCGCTCGGTCGAACTCAAGCGCCGGAGCGGGCCGCTACCGTCTCCCGGTCGGTGCGCTATAGTCAGGTCGCGAGCCGACGGTGGGCCGCGCACGCGCGACGAGGGGCGGTGGCATGCAGTTCGGCATCTTCGACATCATGCAGGTGCCGCCGGGCACGCCGTCGCGGGTGGCATTCGCCGAGCATCTGGCCGACGTCGCGCTGGTCGACGAGCTAGGGCTGGACTACTACTTCGCCGCCGAGCGCCACTTCATGCCCTACTACCGCACCCCTTCCCCGAGCGTCTGGCTGGCCGCCTGCGCCGCGCGCACGACCCGCGTGCGCCTGGGTGCCCTGGCCTACGTCGTCCCGCTCCACAATCCGATGCGGCTCGCCGAGGAGGTGGCGATGCTTGACCACCTCAGCGACGGTCGGATGGAGGTCGGGTTCGGGCTGGGGCACCGACCCGAGGAGCTGCTCAGCCTGGGAATCGACCCGGCAGCGCGCCAGCCGCTGATGATGGAGGGCATCGTCCTGATGCAGCGGGCCTGGCGTGGCGAGCGGTTCGACCATCCGGGGGCAGCCTGGCAATTCGACGATCTGTACGTCGAGGCTCCGATCCAGCGTCCCTATCCGCCCCTCTGGTATGCCGGAAACGACCCCCAGGCGGCGCAGTGGGCCGCTAACAACGGACTGTCGCTGGCCGTCGGCTTCCAGGGGACCGAGCAGCTCCTGGGGCCGTGCGCGGTCTTTCGGGTAGCGCAGCAGGAGCGCGACGCGCCAGCCGCCCACCAACGGCTGGCGATGATGCGTCACCTGTACGTGGCGGACACCGAGGCGCAGGCCGAGGACGAGATGACGCGCGATATCATGCGGCTCGGCGACGTCCTCGCCGCGAGCCCGCGGGAGATTGCCGGAGCGCTGCCCGAGAAGCTATCGCGGGCCGACGCACGACGGTCCGTGGCGCGGCTGAAGACGCAGGAGGTCGTCATCGCGGGCAGCGCGGAGTCGTGTGCGCGAACCCTGGCGGCGGTCTCGAAGCGGCTGATGCTGGATGTCTTCCTGGCCAACCCCTATCTGACCGGCGTCGAGCCGGAGCGGGTCCGCCGGACGCTGCGCCTTTACGTCACCCAGGTCGCGCCGCGGGTCCGAGAATTGCTGGCGAATGGGCATCCCGATCGCCCGGCCGCGGCGGGATGAGCGAGCCTCCGGAGCTGGATCGAAATCGGTAATTCCTACAGGGAGGTGGACCATGGCAGACGAGCAGTCTCCGATCCCGGGGCCGGCGCTGACGCCCGAGGAGCCCCGGCGTGGGAACCTGGCGGAATCGTGGCGCGAGGTGGGCGAGCAGGTGCGCGAGCTGGGTAACCGGCTGGCACTCGCGTTTCGGGCGTCGTGGAGCGCGGAGCGCAGCGCCGATCAGGAGGAGACGGTGCGCAACCTGCGCGACGACCTCCGCGCTGCCGCCGACCGGCTCGACCGGGTGATGCGGCGGGTCGCGGAAGAGACCGAGGGGCCACGCACGTCGGCGTTCAAGGTGACGCGCGAGGTCTCAGAGCGCTCGGTGGCGGAGGCGCGG
>DATKRJ010000372.1:0-16409 GCA_035532355.1 Thermomicrobiaceae bacterium
GTCGGCCCCGAGCTCGAGCCCGACCACCCGATCCACCTCGTCGGCCTTCGCTGTCAGCATGATGATCGGCACGCTGCTGCGCTCGCGCAGCCGCCGGCAGACCTCCAGCCCGTCCATCCTGGGCAGCAGCACATCCAGCACGACGAGGTCCGGCCCCTCCACGGCCTGCGCCAGCCCCGCCGCGCCGTCGCTTGCGGTCAGCACCCGATGACCCTCGCGCCTCAGGTTGTACGCAATCGTGGTCAGCAGTGTCGGCTCGTCCTCGACCACGAGAATCGTCGCCAAAGCGTCGACCCCTCTCCGACGGCGCTCCCCGCCGGCCCCGTGTCATTCCCTGCGCGCATTGTACTCAGCGTCACGGGGGCGGGGAGGACGTCCAGCGGCCATGACCGTGGTCGACAGGGTGTCGAAGTCGGTCGGATCCGGCGCGGACCGGGCAGCGGCAGAGTTCGACCTGTACGGCCCGGCACAGCTGGTGCCCGTCGGCCGCTCGCGCCCTACCGCGCGACGCGGCAGACGTGCCCGCGCCACCCGCGCTAGTGCGGCGGCGCGGGGAGGCGGACCTCGAGCAGTTGGTTGTTTGTCAGGACGTAGCCGACACCGAGGACGTCGTCCACGGCCAGGTCGCGGATGCCACTCAGCGACGGTACCCCATCGCCCGCCATGAACTGCTGCACGAGCTTCCCATCGCGCGTTAGCCGCAGGATGCGGTCGTTGCCGTCGGCGACGTAGAAGTAGGGCCGGTCGGGCTCAGCCGAGATCGCCGTTGCGTTCTGGATCGGCGGGGTGACCGCCGGATTCAGTGTGCCGTTCAGCGCCGCCATGTAGAAGTCCAGGATGCGCCCGTCCTTGAGCAGGACGTAGATGTGCCCGTCGATCTGCATGTCGGTCGCGCTGCGCAGGTCTCCCGACGCCAGGCCGCCGGTCCAGTCCTCGGGCTGTGCGCTATAGGCGCCGGCCGTGAACTTGAGGATCTGGCCGGACGACGGCGAGAGCATGTACAGGTTGCCGCCGAAGCCGTTGGCGGCACTGATGTCGCTGTACCCGGTGCCGAACGTTCCGAGCGGATCCCGGGTCCATGTCCCAGCCGTGGGATCGAAGACGTAGGCGTTGGTGGCGTCGAAGGCCACCGGGCTGCCGTCGCCCCAGGCCGCGCCGAGCAGCGTGCCGGTCGGCTTGCCGCCCACGTTGTCGCCGGAACCGAGCAGGCGGACCAGCGTGGTGCCGTTCGACTCCAGGCGGTAGAGCGCATCGGTCAGGATGTAGAGCTGGCCGTTACCCATGAACAGGCGCGGCGTCACGCCCTTCGGCGCGGCGGGGACCCCACCCAACGCCTCAACGTTGGACAGACGCTCGATCTTGAGCGCCGTGTCGCGCGTCTGGCTGATCGCGGCCTGCTCCTGACCGGCCCGCTTCGCATCGAGGCCGGCCGCTTGCGCATCGCGAACGCGCGCCTCGGCGGCCAGCAAGTAGGCCTGGGCGACCACGGGGTCAGTCTGCTGACTCGCCTGCTCGCGGGACTGCACGGCCCGCTGCAGCAGACTCTCAACGCGCGCCCGGCGCGCGGTCACCTGATGGTTGTGGATCGAGAAGGCGAGGGTCGCGACCAGAAAGACAACCAGGGCCATCGCGACCAGCCCGGTCAGGCGGCTGATCGGCGCCCGGGGCAGCCGCGCCCGCACGCCGGAGAAATCGGGCAGCTGGGGCGAGTCCTCGTAGCGGTGCAGCCGGGGCAGTCCGAGCGTCCCGTCGTCACGCGGCTCACCCAGCGAGTGGTCACGGTGGACGGTGATCTGCCAGACGCCGACGACAGCCGCCGAGAAGGCCAGCACGGCGGCGGCCAGCAACCCGCTCAGCTTCCCTCTCCCTCCCGACCGATCGACCGGTATGCGCTCGCCGTCGTCGGGCCCGTCATACTCCGCCGGACGCCAGTACTCGCGCTCCTCGAACGACTCGTCGGGTTGCTCGTAGGTCGGGATAGTCAGCAGCAGCGACGGCTCGTCCCCACGCGCCTCAGGCCTGCTTCCCGCCTCGCGCAGCGCCCCGGATTCGAAGTCGATCTCAGACGCATCCCCCGAGTACGCCCCAGTGTGCATCGCCTCGTCGTCGAGGTCAACCTCGTCGATGGGGTGATTCGGTCGCTGGGTCCGCGCTCGAAGGCGAGCCGCGGTATCCTCCGGGAGCAGGTGTGAGGCGATATCGCCGACCCAGCGCAGAAAACTGGCCTCGGGAAGCTGGCCGCGCCGATGCGCCCGGCCGGACACCTCAACGGCGGCTCCGTATCCGTCTCCGATGGCGTAGCGGTTGACAAGTTCCTCGAGGTGCAGCGCGGCCAGCTGTGCGTCGCCACTGACAAACACGTCCTGACGCTCGCGCCGGGCGACCTCTGCCACGGACGTCGAGCAGAGGACGATCAGGTCACCGCGTTCGACCCGCGTGCGGTACAGCTCCGGCTCGATATCCGGCGCGCGGCCCAGCGGCTCGGGGGGCAGTCCGGCGCCCGGTTCCGCCGGCGCGTCGAGGTCGGGGAAGGCGTAGACCTCCCCTTCCTGACCAATCAGGATCTGGCTCGGCGGGACCTGCGCGATGAAGAGCTCATCGTCTCGGGAGCTAACACACGTCAGTCCAAACAGCAGTCGCTGCGACGGCGGGCGATCGAGGTTGACGTCGTAGAGCCACGCGTTGAGTGCCTGAATGGCACCGAGCAGCGCCGCGGACGCCGACTGCGACGCCCGCTCGACCAGTTCGTCACGCAGCCGGTCCAGAAGCTCCGGCGCGATCAGAGCCGCGTCTGCCGAGGCCGCCACCGGCTCGACCACCGCATACACGTGACGCGTGCCACGTGACCCGAGGTCGTCCGCTGGGTCGAGCGACAGGAACGGGCTATCGTCCGTGAAATGGCCGGCCTCGACGACGACCTCGGCGGCAGCCGCCGCCGGTGCCTGCAGACGCGGCATCGTCTTTTCCCTATCCGTCTCAACCGGCATACGCCCGGACGGCCGGCGGGCAACGGCGCCCACCGCGCGCCGCACGAACACCTGCCCGCAGTCGTCTTCCGCTTCGGTCGGGCAAGAGGAAGCCGTGACTGACCGACACCGCCAGTCTAGCACAGGGGTGTACGTACGTCTATGGAGTGCGACACGAGGTGTACGGACAGCGGAGACCGGGGCTCACTCGCGTAGGTCGCGAAACCTCCCCGGCTCCTGGTTGATGGCGACTTCGCCGAGCAGCAAATCCTCCGGCCGGGTGCCGGTCGGGCCGCTCGGCGGCGCCAGATCCTTCATCAACTCGCGCGCCGCGTCGGCGGTCGTGTAGTCCCCCGCCTGCATGGCGAGCTCGGTCGCCCGGTTCAGGTGGCGGCGCGCCTCGTCGTCGACCTCGCGATCGTAGAGCAGCGCCGCCAGGTTGTAGTGCAGGATCGCGGCCGACCGCGCGTCGCGGAATTCATCGGTCGCCTCGATCGCCTTCCGGTAGCTCTCCATGGCCGCCTCCGCTTCACCCCGGAGGTCCTGCACCGTTGCCAGCCCGCGCAGCGCCCGCGCCAGCAGCACCGGGGTCTGGGCCTCCTCGGCGGCAGTGGCCGCGGAGTGGTAGTGCTCCTCCGCGTCGGCGAGGTGGTTGCCGGCCTGGTAGAGCCGGGCCAGCTGGCCGTGGAAGCGCGAGCGCATCTCGGCGTCACCGTAGAAGGTCGCGACGTCCAGCGCCTGACGCAGGTACTTGACCGCCACGTTGGGCTGCCGTGTCTGATAGCCGAGCTCCGCGAGCAGCCGCAGGTAGTGGAGTTGCTCCGCGGCGTCGTCGTGCTGCCGCGCGATGCCCAGCGCCCGCTGAAGCGATTCCTCGGCCTCCCGGTGGAGACCGCGCGCGAGGCTGATCGACCCGACCAGGGCCAGCGCCTGCGCCTCGAGCCGGGAGTTGCCCGTCTCGCGCGCCACGTCCAGTGCCCTCCGCCCGGCCGCGACCGCGTCGCTCACCTCACCGAACTGGAGCAGCACCTCGCCGACGCCCAGCAGCCAGCGGCCCTCTGCCGGCCGGTCGCCGGCCTTCCGCGCATCCTGCAGCGCCCCCATCAGACAGTCGACAGCCTCGCTCCGGCGGTCCAGCGCACCGTAGGCCAGGCCCAGCAGACCCAGCACGCGCTGCCGCAGCGCCGGCTCCTCCAGACTCTCGGTGATCGGCAGAATCGACTCCAGGGCCGCCCGCGCCCCGTCGGCGTCGCGCAGGCCGATCATCTGCTCGGCTGCGTCCAGCATCGCCCGCACCGCCGCCGAGCGGTTGCCCAGGTTCTGCTCGAGGTCCGCCAGGTCCCGGAAATGGTCCGCCGCCTCCGCCAGGTGCCCCGCCTGCTGCTCGATGCGCGCCAGACCCTGGAGGCAGCGGCTCTCCATGACCAGGTCGTTCATCTCGCGCGCCCGGGCGAGCGCCGTCACGAGCTGGGCCCGCGCCTGCTGGGGCTGGCGGTGCTGCAGCAGCAGGGCTGCCGCCTGCACCGCGATCTCCACCTGGAGCCGGGTGTCGATGGTCCGCTCCGCCGCGTCCTGCGCCTGCTGCAGCAGCAGGGCCGCCGCCTCCTCGTCACCCTGATCGCGCAGGATCGCCACCTGACGCAGCAGCCCGTCCACCACCCCCGCGAAGTGTCCGACGCGACGCGCGCTCTTGGCCGCACGGTGGTAGAACTCCCGCGCCGCCGGAAAATCACCATCGTTGCGCGCCAGGTCTCCCAGCAGCAACGCGGTCTCGACGTCCTCCAGCGTGTCGACGTCCTCGCGTCCCGCCTCCAGCTGGCGGCCGAGGAGTTCGCGCGCACGCTCTGTCTCGCCACGATCGAAGGCCAGGCGCGCCAGGCGGGCCAGCGCCCGCCGCTGGCCCGGGACGTTCGCGATGCGCTCGGCGGCATGCAGCGCCTCGCGCAGGTGCAGCTCCTGCTCGCGCGCGTTGCCCATCTCCGCCAGCACCTCGGACGCGCGCAGGTTGCAGTCGACCAGCACGCGGTCGAACCCCTTGTAGCGGGCCGCCAGGATCGCCAGCCGGGCCAGCACCAGCCCGCGCTCGGGGTCGTCGACGGCGATCCGCGCCGCCTCGCGGTCCAGGTCCCACAGATCGCCGTCCGCCAGCCGGTTGAGCAGCGCGTGGCTCTCCACCGCCAGATAGGCGCGCTCCGGTGGGATGCGGCCCTCCCAGACGTCACTGGCCAGCCGATACACCGGGTTGCGCTCAATACCCTGTCGCCGCCGGAGCCATCGCCCGACCTGGTCGAACATCACCGCTCCCTCGTCCTGTGTCAACCGAGCACCCTCGCCGTCGCGTCGCGCGACGGGTCGGGCTGGTCGACCACCGAGAGCGCCCAGCGGTAGGTGTCAACGGTGATGTTACCGCCGCTGACGACCAGCGCCACCTTCTTGCCCGCCAGCTGGTCCCGCAGCTGCTCCGCCGCGGCGTAGGCGGCGGCCCCGGCACCCTCGGCGACGATGTGGGCCTGCTCCAGCAACCGAACGATCGCCCAGCGCAGCTCGTCCTCGCTCACCAGGCGGAAGTCGTCGACGTGCTGACTGATGATCTGGATCGGCAAATCGAACGCCACGCGCGTGGCGAGGCCATCGGCGAACGTAGTCCCTCGGTTGACCTCGAGGGGACGACCGGCCTTCCAGGACTCGTAGACCACCGGCATCTGCTCGGTCTGGACACCGATCACCTGGATGTCCGGGCTGATCGACTTCATGACCGTGATCGTGCCACAGATCCCGCTTCCGGCCCCGACCGGCACGATGATCGCATCCAGGTCCGGCACGGCCTCGATGGTCTCCAGCGCGTAGGTGCCGACCCCCGCGATCAGGTCTGGCTCGTTGGCCGAGTGGATGTACCGCATCCCCTCCGCGTGGGCGCGGGCCTCGCAGGCGACGCGGGATTCGTCGAAGTCCCGTCCGCTCAGCACCACCTCGGCGCCCAGCCGCCGCATGGCCGCGACCTTGTCCGGATTGGCGCCTTCCGGCGCGTACACGATCGCGCGCATCCCGAAGAGCCGCGCCGCGTAGGCGATCGACTGGCCGTGGTTGCCGGTCGACGCGGTGACCACCCCCCGAGATCGCTCCTCGGGCGTCATCCGGCTCAGGAGGTAAATGCCGCCGCGGACCTTGAAGGCCGCGATCGGCTGGAGGTTCTCACACTTCAGGTAGGCATCGAATCCGAAGTGCTCGCTCACCGCAGGAGGGTTCAGCAGTGGCGTCGGAGCAAGGTGACGGCGCACGACCGCCTGCGCCCGCAGGACATCCTGAAGTGTCGGCGGCTGTAGCCCCATCCCTCGCCTTCCTTCCCCGCTGCGCGCGACCCACCTCATCCCGGCCCGTCGTACGTACCCCGTGTACGCGTTGTCCCACGCCCCCGCCGATTATAGTATCTCTCCGGTGGCTGTGCCGGGTCGCCGGTGACCGGCGTCTGATCAGTCTGTCTGTACACCGCGGCTGCGGCCACACCCACGCGGCCGCGTCGAAGGAGGCTCCGTGAGGTTCACCGACCGCCTCGACGCCGTCGTCGACGCGCACCAGTCGCTGCTCTGCGTCGGACTCGACCCCGATCCCCGCTACATCCCCAGGCACCTTGGCGACGGAGCCGCCGCCGTGATCGCCTTCAACCGGGCCATCGTCGAGGCCACCGCTGACCTCGCCTGCGCGTTCAAGCCCAACCTCGGCTTCTACCTAGCCTATGGGCCCGCGGGCGTCGAGGCGCTGGCCGAGACGCGCCGCCTCATCCCGCCACAGGTCCCGGTGATTCTCGACGCCAAGGTTGGTGACATCGCCACCACGGCGGAGGCGTACGCACGCGGCTACTTCGACGAGCTCAACTTCGACGCGGTCACGGCCCACCCCTACCTCGGCGCCGACAGCCTGAAGCCTTTCCTCCGCTATGCAGACCGCGCTGTCTTCGTCCTGGCCAAGACCTCGAACCCCGGCAGCGGTGACCTCCAGGACCTGAACGTCAGCGACTCCGGTGCCGACGAGCCGCTCTACCTGCGTGTCGCCGACCGTGTCGCCGCCTGGCAGGAGCGCTTCGGAACCTGCGGGCTGGTCGTGGGTGCCACTTACCCTCGCCAGCTCGCGGAGATTCGCGCGCGCTGCCCCGACCTGCCCATCCTGGTCCCCGGCGTGGGCGCGCAGCAGGGAAACCTGGAGGCGACCGTGCGCGCCGGGCTCGACGCCCGCGACGCCGGCCTACTCATCAGCGCCTCACGCGCCATTACCTACGCCGGCTCCGACCGCAAGTTTGCCGCCGCCGCTCGCGATGCGGCGCAGGTGCTCCGCGACCAGATCAACCGGGCTCGCGGCCCCGCGTGAGCTGCACCCGGCGGATGAGATGCGATTGACTCCGGTCGCCGGGCCTGCTAGAGTCCCGATGACAAGTGAATAGACTCGGCAGATTGACGGGGGCTTGGGGAGCCAGGCTGAGAGGGTGGCCACGTATCCGCCACCGACCGGGGAACCTGACCTGGGTAATGCCAGCGTAGGGACAGGTGTCGACCACGAACGGGGACGCTGGCGCACTGCACGGCGTCCCTTCTTCATCCCCGGCGATCCGTCTCGCCCTTCGCCAACGCCGAGCTCCACCCCTATACCGCGGCCCGCGGAGCCGCCAGAGGTGACGCATGTCGATGCCATCATCCCAGGCTATCCGGGAGGCCGTCGCCGCGCACGCCGACGATCTGGTCGCGCTCGCAGGACGGCTCATCGCCTTTCCGACCGAGAGCCCGCCCGGCCGCAACACCTCCGCCGCGCAGGCCTTCGTCGCCGACTACCTGCGCGACCTTGGCTTTTCCGTCGACCGCTTCGACGTCTACCCCGGCGACCCCGACGTGGTCGGGACGCTCCAGGGGTCCGACCCGGCCGGTGCCGCGTCGCTACTCATCAACGGACACGTTGACGTCGCCGAGGTCGGCCTCGCCGCCGCCTGGACGCACCCGCCGTTCGAGGGCACGGTTGCGAATGGGCGGCTCTATGGCCGCGGTGCCGACGACATGAAGGGGCCACTGGCGGCCGTCCTCCACGCCATCACCACGCTGCGGCGGCTGGGCGTCACGCTCCCGGGAGACCTGATCGTCCAGACGGTCATCGGCGAGGAGCAGGGCGAGGCCGGCACCCTCAGCTGCGTCGAACGCGGCTATCGCGCGGATTTCGCCATCGTGGCCGAGCCGAGCGGCCTGGCCATCGCCGGGCAGGGCGGCGTCATCACGGGCTGGATCGAGATCCAGAGCCCCGAGACACTCCATGACGGCATGCGCGCCCGCACCATTCACGCCGGGGGTGGCGTCCGCGGCGCGAGCGCTATCGAGAAAATGGTCAAGGTGATCACGGCCCTGCAGGAGCTCGAGCGTCACTGGGCCGTCGTCAAGCGTTACCCCGGCATGGACCCCGGCTCGACCACCATCAACCCGGCGGTTATCGAAGGCGGCCGCCATCCGGCGTTCATGGCCGACCGTTGTGCTCTCTGGATCACCGTCCACTACTACCCGGACGAGACGGCCGCGGAGGTGGCCGCGGAGATCGAGGACCACGTCCGGCGCGCCGCCGCGGCGGACCTCTGGCTTCGGAACCACCCGCCGGCGTTCCGCTGGGGCGGACGCTCGATGATCGAGGACCGCGGCGAGGTCTTCCCGCCCGTGGCGCCCGACCCGGCGCACCCCGGCGTCCGGACGCTGGCGCGGGCGCACGCGGAGGTCCTCGGGACCGAGCCGGAGCAGGTGATCTGGCCCTCCGTTAGCGATGCCGGCTGGCTGGCATCGGCCGGCATCCCCACCGTGATCTACGGCCCCGGCGGCCTCGAGCAGGCGCACACGGTCGACGAGTGGATCGCGATCGACGAACTGGTGCGCGCCAGCCAGGTGTATGCGGAGATGATCGTCGCGTGGTGCAGCAGTCCGAAGCCCCGCGCGTGATCGCGCGGTCGGACGCGACTCCACGGCTTGAGCTGGCCGGCGTGGGCAAGGTCTTTTCCGGTCCGTCCGGGCCGGTGGAGGCGTTGCGCGGCGTCGACCTGTCGGTCGCCGACGGCGAGTTCGTGGCCATCGTCGGCCCGAGTGGCTGCGGCAAGAGCACGATCCTCAACGTCGTCGCCGGGCTCGAGCAGCCCACCCGCGGCGAGGTGCGCCTCGACGGCGCGGCCCTTCAGGACCGGCTCGGTCGCACCGCGTACATGCACCAGCGAGACCTGCTCCTCCCCTGGCGCACGGTGCTGGACAACGCGATCCTGGGGCTCGAGGTCGCGGGAGTCCCTCGATCAGAGGCGCGCGCGCGGGCGCTGGCGCTCGTCGAGCGCTTCGGCCTGACCGGCTTCATCGACAGCTACCCGGCCGCCCTCTCGGGTGGCATGCGCCAGCGCGCCGCCTTCCTGCGCACCGTCCTCGCCGACCGCCCCATCCTCCTGCTCGACGAGCCGTTTGGCGCGCTCGACGCGCTGACCCGCGCCTCCATGCAGGAGTGGCTGCTGGGGCTCTGGGACGAGCTGCGCCGCACGATCCTCTTCATCACCCACGACGTCGAGGAGGCCGTCCTGCTCGCCGACCGGGTCCTGGTGATGAGCCCGCGCCCCGGCACGATCGTGGAGCGAGCGGTGGTCGGCCTGCCGCGACCGCGCCGCTACGAGATGGTCACCGAGCCCGCGTTCGTAGCCCTCAAGGCGGCCCTGATCGCCGCGCTCCGCGGCGACGGGGGAGGCGTGCGATGATCGCCGGCCTGCCATCGACGCGGCTGCGGCGCTCGGGCCAGTGGGGCATACCGGGCGTTCTCCTGGTCGTCGCGGTCGCGCTCTGGGAACTGATCGTCCGGCTCACCGACACGCCGGCCTGGTTCCTGCCGGCGCCCTCGGCGATCCTGGGTGCGCTCGTCCACAACTGGCAGCTGATCGGCGGGCACACGCTGGTGACGCTCGAGGAGGTGCTGGTCGGGTTCGTCCTGTCATTTGCCTTCGGCGTTGGCGTCGCCATCGCCATCGCCTACTCCCCGATTGTCGAGCGGGCGATCTACCCGATCGTGATCGCCTCCCAGGCCATTCCAATTATCGCGCTCGCGCCGATTCTGCTGATCTGGTTCGGCTACGGCCTGACCCCCAAGATCATCGTCGTGGTGCTGATCTGCTTCTTCCCGATCGCGGTCAACACCGTCGACGGGCTACGGGCCGCCGACCCGGAGTTGGTCGACCTGTTGCGCAGCATGGGAGCCGGGCGCTGGAAGTCGTTCCGCACGGTGCGGCTACCGGCGGCCCTGCCCTATCTATTCTCGGGCACCCGGATCGCCGCCGCGGTCAGCGTGATCGGCGCACTGATCGGGGAGTGGGTCGGCTCCTCGGCCGGGCTGGGCTACTTCATGATTCGGTCTGCGTCCCAGTTCAACACGGCACGCGTCTTCGCGGCCGTGCTCGTCTCGGCCGTGCTGGGGGTTGTGCTCTTCGTGGCCGTGGCGCTGCTCGAGCGCTGGCTGCTGCCCTGGCAGCACACCGGGCGCGACGGCTAGCCGCCGTCGCCCCGAACACCTCGTCTCGGATGGATTGGTTGGAGGAGAGGGGCTATCGTGAACCTGCGGAGATCCGTGCTCATCGTCGTGTTGCTGCTGCCGGTGCTTGTCGCCTGCAGCCCCACCCGCCCGGGCAGCGGCAGCCAGGTGAGCGTCGCCCTGGACTGGTACCCGAACTCCGACCATGCCGGGCTGTACATGGCCAGGGAGCAGGGGTACTTCACCGCCCAGGGGCTCAACGTCAACCTCTACACGCCGTCCAACCCCGACGACGTGCTCAAGCTGGTCGGAACCGGCAAGGCCACCTTCGGCGTCAGCTACGAGCCCGACCTGCTGCTGGCCCGCTCGCAGGGTATCCCGGTCGTCTCGATCGCGGCGCTGGTCCAGCACCCGCTGAACTCCGTCATCACGCTCCAGTCGAGCGGGATCACGCACCCGGGCCAGCTGGCGGGCAAGAACGTCGGCACCCCCGGCCTCGCTGGAGACGAGGCCCTGCTGGCGACGATGCTCGAGAAGGACGGCAGCAGCCTCGACAAGGTCCACCTGGTCAACGTCGGCTTCGACCTCGTCCCGGCGCTCGTCAGCAAGAAGGTCGACGCCATCGTCGGCGGCTACTGGACCCACGAGGCCATCATGGTTACGCAGCAGAGCGGACCGGTGAACGTGATGCACGTCGAGCAATGGGGCGTCCCCGACTACTACGAGCTGGTGCTGGTGGCCAGCGAGGACACCGTCAAGAACCAGCCCGCCCTGGTGCAGCACTTCGTCGACGCGGTCGTCCAGGGCTACGGCGCCGCGATCGCCAACCCGACCGCCGCGCTCGACGCCGTGCAGAAGAACTACACGGAGATGGATCGGCAGATGGAGACTGTCGGCATCCAGGATCTTGTGCCGCTCTTCAAGGGAAACCAGCCGAAGCCCGGCTGGCAGACCGCGGACCGCTGGCAGAGCTACGAGCAGTGGATGGAGCAGCGCAAGCTGCTGACAAAGGCAGTCGACCCCAACGCCGCCTTCACCAACCAGTTCGTCGCCGCGGCGCCGTGACGGGGCGCCCGTCTACTCGGCCGGCTGGCGATGCCGCCGCACGACCACGAACCAGTAGGGGAGGAAGGCGAGCACGTTGAGGACCGCCAGCACGAGCAGCCAGACGAGCCGGGCCTCCTCGGTGATCTCGCCCTTGGGCCGCTGGCTGACGTCGACGAAGGCGACGATCAGCGCCACCCAGGTCAGCAGCATCGGCGGCACACCCAGCAGCAGGATTGCCCAGATCGGCGTGTGCAGACCGCGCCCCGCCGCCAGCGCGCCGGCCACGTAGAGGATGAGGGCCACCGCCGCCGTCGGCAGCACCCAGGTGAGGCCGCTCAGGCCCTTCGCGCTCACGACCAGCTCCTGCACCGGCCGGCCGTCTCGCCGGCACGCACAACCGCGTCCGGAGCCATTCCCGGCTCCGGACGCGGCGGCGACAATCTCAGGGACACGCGAGATCGGATGGTGTGATCCAGCCTGCGCAATGGGATCTAGAAGTGGCCGGTCAGCTTGGCGGCCTTGCGGCGCCGCTTGTGCTCGGCCTTGCGGGCCTTGGCGCGACGTTGCTCGCCTTTGCTCACAAACCGGCGCTTGCTCCGATAGTCGCGCAGCAGACCCGACTTCTGCACTTCCTTCGTAAACCGCCGAAGGAGCGCATCGAAGTTCTCGTTGTCTCGCAGTTCAACGCGCACGAGCCGGATCACCTCCTCTCTCGGTGGATTGGGGCGCCGACGCTGCAGCGCCTGTCGCCCACACGGCCAGCCCCATAGACCCGGCCGACGGGCATCTGTGCCAGTATAGCACACCGGAAAGGCAATCCCGGGAGGACTTCAGTGCTCGCGCGCCCGGCCGGCGAATCCGGCGGCGGGCGCGCGGCGGCTGCCTCCCGGCAAACCTACTTCCGCTGGTCGAGCGGCACGAACGTCTGCGACTCCGGGCCGACGTAGACCGCGAGCGGGCGGTAGATGCGGTTGTTCTCCAGCTGCTCGAGCACGCTGGCCGACCAGCCGCCGATCCGGCTCAGGGCGAAGATCCCCGGCATCATGTCGGTCGGGAAGCCCAGCATGTGGAGCATCGGGGCCGAGTAGAACTCGACGTTCGGGAAGAGCTTGTGCTCCAGGAAGTACGGGTGGTGGCCGGTGATGTCCTCGAGCCGGTGCGCCAGCTCGTGCCAGGTCGAGTCGCCCGTCTCCTTGGCCAGCTCCGCCGAGTAGCCCATCAGGTGGTTTACCCGCGGGTCGCGCGTCTTATAGATGCGGTGTCCCAGACCCATCAGCCGGCGATGGATCCGCAGCGACTCGTCGACGTAGTGATCGACGTTGTCCGGCGAGCCGATGTCCAGCAGCATCTCCATCGCCCGCATGTTCGCCCCGCCGTGCGCGTCGCCCTTCAGTGTGCCGAGCGCCGTCGAGATCGCGGCGTAGATGTCCGACACCGTCGAGATCGTCACCCGGGCGGAGAAGGTCGAGGCGTTCATGCTGTGCTCGGCCAGCAGCACCAGGTAGGTGTTGAAGGCGTTGACCGCCAGGGGGCTCGCCGGCTCGCCGCGCAGCATGTAGAGATAGTTCGCGGCGTGGTTGAGCTTCGGGTCCGGGTCCACCGGCTCCTTGCCGTTGCGCAGCCGTTCGAACGCGGCCAGCATGGTCGGCATCGCCGCCGCCAGGCGGATCGACTTCTCCAGCACCGCGTCGTGGCCCAGGTCCGCGATAGTCGGGTCTTCCATGCCCATCGCGGTCACGCCGGCGCGCACGGCGTCGATCGGGTCGCCACCGCGCGGCAGGGCACGCACCACGCCCATCACCGCCGGTGAGAGGGTACGGGCCGACGTCAGCTTGCGCTGCAGCTCGCCGAGCTGCGCCTTGTTCGGAAGCTGGCCGTACCAGAGGAGATAGAGCACCTCCTCGAAGGAGGCATACCGCGCCAGATCGTCGATGCTGTAGCCGTGGTAGGTCAGGCGCCCCTCGGTGCCGTTGACCATGCTCAGGCTCGTCTCGGCGACGGCGATGCCCTCCAGCCCGCGTCCGACGGTACTGGCCGCTGTCGGGGTTGCGCTGGCTGCCGAATCAGCCATGGATCGCTCCTCCCTAAATCCCGGCCGACGTCGGGCTCAGGACGCTCGCGCCCCGGCCGGGCAGACTATCACCCTGTATCCTAGCACTCCACCGATCTCCCGTATACACAACGCGACGGAGGTTGATTTGGGTTGATTCGACTTTACGGAGGCCCCTCACCGCCGCTATACTGTGCCGGGAGCGTCTGCCATGATGAACGTCGATGGGATCGAATACCTCAGCGCGGCCGAGGCTGCGGCGCTGCTCGGCGTCAAGATCACCACGCTCTACGCCTACGCCAGCCGCGGGCGGGTGCGCAGCTACCGCCGCGGGATCAAGCGCGAGCGCTTTTACTGTCGCGCCGAGATCGAGGCGCTCCTCGAGCTGCGTCCATCCGGAGCGGGCACCGCGCAGACGATGCCACGGGCGGAGCGCTGAGCGCCGGCACGCGTGGCCCCGCCGCGTCCCGTCCGGGTCACCGATCCGTGAGGCCTGGTGGTCGGCATCGGCGCCCGATTCGCCTGCGAGCTCGGGGAGGCAGTGTGGCCCGGGTCCTCATCGTTGACGACGACCCCTCCATCCGCGCGCTCCTCGACGAGCTCCTGCGGGATGAGGGTCACGTCACCGTACTGGCCGGTGACGGCAAGCGCGCGGTCGAGCGGGCACGCGAGACCCACCCCGACGTCATCCTGATGGACCTGATGCTCCCGGTCCTCGACGGCGCGTCGGCCATTCGAGTGCTCAAGAGCGATCCCTTCACCCGGGACATCCCGATCATCGCGATGTCGGCGGGCGCGAACCTGCGCCTGCACGCCGAGCACCTGCCGGCCGACGGCGTGCTCGGCAAGCCCTTCGACCTCGACACGGTGCTGGCGCACGTCACGATCAACAGCCGACTGGCGCGCGAGCGTGAGGCGCTGGAGTCTCCGGATGCCTGAGCAGCCGGTCGCCCCCCCGCTTTACGTCTGGCTGGACGCCGAGCCGGGCATCTCCGAGCCCGACACGCTCATCGAGGACACCCCCGGCGTGCCGGACATCGACCTCGTGCTCACCGCGATCGTCGAGGGCCGGTTCGGCCCGCTGTTGCCGTCGCGCATCGCCGTCTCGCCTCACGCCCACCCGATCACCGGCGTGCGGCGCATCGACGTCGGTCGGCTACTGCGCGAGCGCGGCATCCCCCACCACCAGCGCTTCGAACTGCTCACCCCGCCGGGCAAGGTCGACGTGTCCTCGCGTTAGCCCGGCCCGTCCGTGCAGCCGCTTATGTGGTCTTATGTCTACTGATATACCCGTACCAGCACGTCGGTGGGGTTGAAAGCGTTGCAGGCGTTCTGGTCCTGCGGGCACGCAGACACCGCCACGATCAGGTCCGTCAGCGCCCGCAGCAGGACGTAGTCGTTGCGCTCGGACAGTGGCTCGCGCACCTCGAACTCGCCCCGCGCCTTGAGCCCCACGTTCATGAACCAATTGACCGGGTCGGGCATCCGGTCGTAGCTCACGCCGTACGACTCGAGCACCGAGAAGAAGTTGTCGCGACAGTTGGGGTGGTCCTCGATCCCGTAGTCCAGCACGTAGCGCTCCCGGTCGCAGGCCGGGAACAGCAGGTCGTGGCGCCCCACCGTGTCCTCGATCAGCACCAGCAGCGGCGTCCGCCGGTTGCTGTAGAGCGTCATCCCCTTGACCAGCATGAGCGAGTTGTTCTCGGCCCGCGTCGTCGACGTGCACAGGTACTCGTCGACGTCGGTCTGGCTGAAGGCCACCATCTCGGCGACCTGGTGGCCCTCGACGTCGGTGATCTGCAGGAACTGCCCCTCCCGTACCGGGAAGCCGTACGGCGCCCGCGGCCGGACCTGGGCCGCGCGCATGGGGATCCTCCCGGCCAGAATGTCGTTCGGGTTGTACATGCCGTCTCTCTCCTCAGGCCCGGTCGCGCCGACCCAGCGCGAGCACGCTCAGGAACTCGAAGATGACGTTCGCGCCGATCAACGCGGTGATTCCGGCCGGGTCGTGCGCCGGCAAGACCTCCACCAGGTCCATCCCGATAAAGTCGATCCCGACCAGCCCGCGCATTAGCTCCTGCGCCTCGCGGCTGCTGAAGCCGCCGACCTCCGGCGTGCCGGTGCCGGGGGCGAAGCTCGGATCGATGAAGTCGACGTCGAAGGTCAAGAAGACCGGACCACCGCCCACCCGCCGCCGGATCTCCTCCAACGTCGCCGCCAGGCCGTCGCGCCGGACGTCGTCGGTGGTCCGGAGCTCGAAACCCAGCTCGCGCGACTGCGCCAGGTCCTCCGGCCCGTAGAGCGAGCCGCGCATCCCGACCTGGATCGCCCGCCGGGTGTCGATCAGCCCCTCCTCGACGGCCCGGCGGAAGGGCGTGCCGTGGTTGTACTTGCGGCCAAAGTACTCGTCCCAGGTGTCGGCGTGCGAGTCGAACTGCAGGAACCCCACCGGACCGCGCGCGGCCGCAACCGCCCGCAGCTCGGCCAGCGTGACCGAGTGGTCGCCGCCGATTCCGACCGGGACGACGCCGGCCGCCAGCACCGGCGACATGGCCGCCACCACCCGGGCGTACGTGTCCTCGATGTAGCCGGGCACGGTGGGCAGGTCGCCGTAGTCCACAACCGAGAGGTGGTCGTAGACATTCACGTCGAGCGAGGGGTTGTAGGTGCGCAGCATGGCCGACATCTCGCGGACGGCGCCCGGCCCGAAGCGCGCGCCGGTGCGATAGGTCGTGGCGCTGTCGAACGGGATGCCGAACACGGCCACGTCCACGCCGTCGAGGTCTTGCGTGTGCGGCAGCCGCGAGAAGGTTCGGATCCCGCTAAAGCGCGGGCTC
>DATKRJ010000373.1:0-5055 GCA_035532355.1 Thermomicrobiaceae bacterium
CTCGAGCGAGGCGCTGACGCAGACGTAGTCGAAGATCGACAGATGCTGCACGTACTCACACAGCCCGACGCCGCCGGCATGCGGGCAGACCGGCACGCCGAACTTGGCGGCCATCAAGAGCACCGCGAGCACCTCGTTGACCCCACCCAGCCGGGCGCTGTCGACCTGGCAGAAGTGGAGCGCCTCCGCCTGCAGAAACTGCTTGAACATGACTCGACTGTGACAGTGCTCGCCGGTGGCGACGCGCAGCGGGGCGATGGCGCGGGCGATCGCGGCGTGACCGAGCACGTCGTCCGGGCTGGTCGGCTCCTCGATCCACCAGGGATCGAAGCGCGCCAGTTCCCGCATGGCGGCGATGGCCTCGCCGACGTCCCAGTGCTGGTTGGCGTCCATCATCAGCCGGCGCTCCGGGCCGATCGCCTCGCGGATGATCGCGGCCCGGCGCACGTCGTCGTCGACATTGGCGCCGACCTTCATCTTGAAGTGCGTCCAGCCGGCGGCGACCCCCTCGCGGCAGAGGCGGCGGATCTTGTCGTCGGAGTAGCCGAGCCAGCCGGCCGAGGTGGTGTAGGCCGGGTAGCCGTCGCGCAGCATCTCCGCCTCGCGCGCCGCCCGGCCGGGTGCGTGGCGGCGCAGGATAGCGAGCGCCTCGTCGGGCGTGATGGCATCGGTGATGTACTTGAAGGGGACGCAGGCCACCAGTTCCTCGGGGCTCAGGTCGACCAGCAGCTTCCAGAGCGGCTTGCCCTCCAGCTTCGCCCACAGGTCCCAGACCGCGTTGACGATGGCGGCGGTGGCGAGGTGGATGGCGCCCTTCTCCGGCCCGATCCAGCGCAGCTGGCTGTCCCCGGTCAGCGCGTACCAGAAGCCGGCCATGTCCGCCCGGATCGCCTCCAGGGTGCGGCCGACGACGAACGGCGCCAGCGCCCGGATGGCGGCGACCACGACCTCGTTGCCGCGGCCGATGGTGAAGGTGAAGCCGGCACCGGCGAGATCCGCGGCATCGGTGCGCAGCACGACGTAGGCGGCCGAGTAGTCGGGGTCCGGGTGGGTGGCGTCGGAGCCGTCGAGGGTGCGCGACGTCGGGAAGCGGACGTCGTGGGTCACGACCTCGGTGATGGTGACGGGCATGAGCGCTCCTCCTCGGGCGATGATCGGGTTCCGGAATGCTAGCGCTCGACCGGGTTGGTGAGCGTCAGGTCGCCGACGGTGATGTGGACGACGTCGCCCGGCTGGAGCGTGAAGTCGTCGGGCGGGACCAGTCCAGTGCCGGTCATAAGGAACGTGCCGGAGGGGAAGCTCGTCTCGCGGCCCAGGCACTCGGCCAGTTCCTCGACGCCGCGCTTCATCTGCGCGGTGCTCGTCTCGCCCTGGAAGGCCGTCGCGCCGTCGCGGCGGACCGAGAGGGTGATCGGCAGGTCGCGCACCTCGTCGGCGGTGGCGATCAGGATGCCGGGCCCGAGGGCGCAGGAGCCGTCGTAGAGCTTGGCCTGGGGCAGGTAGAGCGGGTTCTCACCCTCGATCGAGCGCGAGGACATATCGTTGCCGGCGCAGTAGCCGACGACCTCCACAGCGCGGTTGAGGACCAGCACCAGCTCCGGCTCGGGCACGTCCCAGGTGCTGTCGCGGCGGATGCGCACCGGCATCCCGTCGCCCACGACGCGCCAGCCGGTGGCGGTCAGGAAGACCTCCGGGCGCTCGGCGCCGTAGACCTTCTCGTAGATGTCGGCGACGGTGGACTCGGCCTTGCGCGCGTCGCGGCTGCGCAGGTAGGTGACGCCGGCCGCCCAGACCTCGTGGAGCGGCTCGACCGGCGCCAGTAGCGGGGAGTTGCCGACCGCCGGTCCGTCGGGGAGGCACGCGAGCAGCTCGACGACCGCGCGCAGAGACAGTTCGAGGAGCAGGCTGAGGGTGAGGTTGGCCGGCAGGAAGCGGCCGTTGAGTGCCCAGCGTGGCCCGCCGGCCGCCTGGTGGCGGGTCAGGTACAGTCTCGAGGTCGTCGCCACGCTCGCCCTCCCATCGTCGTGTCGGTACTGCTGCCGCTCGCCAAGATATAGACGATGGCTTGCCCGGGCGCCAGATGGGCAGGCGCTCCCGGCGACGGCGACTTGGCCACGCGCCGCGGCCCGCGTTGGTCACGGTGCGCGTATCACCCATAAGGTCGACGCTCTTCGCTGGGCTCAGCAGACGGAGTGCGTGGCTACCGGCGGGCGACGCGTCTGGCCGCCCACTCCGCCAGGAGATCGAGGTAGCCGGCGACGAACTCTCCGGATTCCCCCACGAGGATGCGGTGGTTCCCCTGGGGGAACACGACGATGGTCGCGTCGTGGTTCCCCGCGACACGCAGCGCCCGGTCGTAGATCATGGCGCTCTCCCAGGCGGGCACCAGGGTGTCGAGCGCGCCGAAGATGGCCAGGAACGGGCAGCGTGCCCGCGCCAGGGCGTCGGCCGGCTCATAGCGCTCCTGGACGAAGCGGCAGGTGAGCGCCCAGTCGGCGGGCTCGTCGACCGTCAAGCCGAATCCGTACCAGGGCTGGAAGCGTGCCTGCCGCAGCAGTTGCCGCTCGACGGTCGCGAAATCGTCGCCGCGCCGGGCCGCCGCGTGGGCGGCGCGGATGAAGGTCAGCGCGGACGCGATGTCCGCCTCGGTTCTCCCGGCGGCGCGCATGGAATGCTCGCAGTTGGCGAGATCCTGTGGCTCCACGCCGATCGCGGCCCCCGAGTTAGCGATGGCGAAGGCCGGATCGGGGCGGTGCGCGGCGAGCATCTGCACCAGCCAGCCGCCCTGGCTCTGCCCCCACACGCCGATCCGATCCGGATCGACGGCGCCGTGCTCGCGGAGCAACTCGATGGCCGCGAGCGCCTGGTCGGTCCGATCGGCGAGGGCGTAATCGCGCCAGTCCCCGGACGAGCCACCGATGCCGGGCTTGTCGAACGAGAAGGCGGCGAGGCCGCGATCGAGGAAGGCGTCGCGGATGGGCGGGAAGTAGCCGTCGCTGTCGCGGTCAGCGGGGCCGGAGCCCTGGAGCATGAGCACGGCCGGATGAGGCGGTGGCGACGCCGGCAGGTGGAGCGTCCCGGCCAGCCGGATGTCGCGCCAGTCGAAAACCAGGTCCTGCCGCGCCGTCGTGACCACCCGCGAGCCCCTCCTCGTCGTCCGCCAGGCCTCCGGAACGACTGCCCCAGAGCGTACCCACCGGTCGACGCCGGGTAGCGAGCGTCGCCGTCATCCCGCACGTGGTGCGGTGTCCCGCGCCCCGCTTTGCGCTGCGCCGGGCCACCCTGGGCCGCGTCGGGATAATAGGGCCCGGCTCCGCGGAGGGCAACCGCGAGCGGGCGGTCAGGCGGTGACGTCGCCGCCCACGACCTCGGCCAGGAAGCGGCAGTTGCGCACCTCATGGGCGAACTTCGCCGCGTCGGCAGGCGTCTTGACCTGGATCGAAAGGACCTCCCCGGCCAGGCAGCGGTCGACCGCGTCCTTGGCCTCCTTGAGCCCCCAGCCGGTGCGCTGGCGGACGGCCTTGATCATCTCGATGAGATACCTCCGAGAGGTCGCGTCCGCGCGGATGTTCACCTGCGCCATGACTGTCTGCATCCTTCACTACTGTCACCGTCTGGGCCGACGCCGAAGCCATGACCGCGTGCCGTCACGGGCGTGACGCCCCGCGCAGAATAGGTGAGGGCGATGGATCTCGGTAGTGGACGGAGGTCCCGATGCGAGCGACAAGGTCCGACCGGAAGCGAGCCCGGGGGACCGAGCGGGTTCCTATGCGGGACACAGGAGGTGACGAGATGGGATCAGCGATGACGCGGCGGCTGATCGTGGCCGCGACGCTGGCCAACAGCTTTCACGCGGGCTCGAACGTCAACCGCGCCCTGGTCGAGATGCCGGCCTGGCGCAAGATCGGCGTCCAGCACTGGGCGGCCTTCAGCCGCCATGCCGATCTGGGGCCGGTCGCCCGGGTGCTCTACCCGCTCGCCGCCTTCGCCGGCGCCGGCCTGAGCCTCGGCACGGCGCTGAGCGTCCGGCGTGATCGATCCGAGGCGCGCTCCGCCGTCGCGCCGTGCTACGCGGCGGCGGCCCTGTCCATCGGCGGCCTGCTGGCGACCACCCAGGCCGCGCCCCGCATGCTGAGCGTGGGGCGCGTTGGCGACGACACGGCGGCCCTCCAGCGCGCCTTCGACGGGTTCGAGCGGTGGGGCGGGATCCGCGGGGTGCTGCAGGTACTCGCGTTCGTCGCCAACGTCTGGGCGCTCGTCGCGACGACGTCCCCAGCTCCGTAGCGAGAGTGAGCGTGGTCACTGTCGGAACCGCCGGATCGCCAACCGGCGCCGGGCGCGATGCATCACGCCCGTGCATGGCAAGCGAGTGTCGGTCACCGAAGAGCGCGGTTGTTGCCAGTCAGGGCCCGAGCCGGCTCATGGTCATTGACGAATAAGACCGGTATACGGCGGCCAGCGCATCGATCCGCGTTGGCCGGCAGCGTCGCGCGGGACTAAAGTCGCCGCGCTGAAGGACGAAGCCCACTGAAGGGGCTGGAGTGCGGGTGGTGCGGAGCACGGGCGAGCGGCCGTGGTACCGACGTATGTTGTCAATGACCATAAGTCGCCGCGCTGAAGGACGAAGCCCACGAAGGGGCTGAGTTCCGGACAGTGATTGCGAGAAATGCTGTAAGCGCGGCGGTTCAGCGCCGCGCGCCGTCGCCGATGGTGGCCTAATCGTCCGACGGGACGAGCGCGAGCTCGCGCGCATGCTCCGCCTCGGCGTAGACGGACGGGCGGCGGTTGGCCAGTGACGGCACCTGCTCGCGCACGCGGCGCAGCTGGGCGAAGTCCACCTCGGCGAGGGCCAGGCCGACCGTGTCCGGCGCCGTGGCCAGCACGGTGCCCCAGGGGTCGATGATCATGCTGCGTCCGTAGCAGGCGGCGTCGGGGTCGTGCTTGCCGATCTGACCGGCGGCCACCACGAAGCACTGGTTCTCGATGGCCCGCGCCCGCAAGAGGACCTCCCAGTGGTCCTTGCCCGTGTAGAGGGTGAAGGCGGCCGGGACGAAC
>DATKRJ010000374.1:0-6173 GCA_035532355.1 Thermomicrobiaceae bacterium
GACGCGGCCGACGTCCGCGTCCACGTCGACGGCATCCGCAACGTCATGCGCTACCTCGGCATGCTCGAGGGACAGCCGCTCATCGCTGGCGACCGGCTCGTGGCCCGCGAGCAGTTCATCGTGAGCGCCACGCGCGGCGGACTGCTGCGCCTCGAGATCGAGATCGGGGAGCAGATCCAGGCCGGGCAGGAGGTCGCGGAGATCGCCAACGTCTTCGGCGACGTCGTCGAGCGCGTGATCGCGCCGCGCGGCGGCATCGCGCGCCTGATCTGGGCGGCCAGGGCGGTCAACACCGGTGACCCGATCGTCAAGTGCTGGGTGACCGAGCCGGCACCGCCGTTCCCGCTCGCGGACCGGTATCGTCGCGCGGTCTAGATGGCCAGCCGGCTCCCCGGGTGGGGAACGGGTCGCGGACAGGGAGGGGCTTCAGATGAAAGTCCGCTCGCAACAGCTCAGCGACTTCTTCAACATCGGGCGGGATCTGGGCTGGGACGTCCAGAAGCAGGTCTGGACCGTCA
Organism: Thermomicrobiaceae bacterium; assembly: GCA_035532355.1. Lineage (GTDB taxonomy): Bacteria > Chloroflexota > Chloroflexia > Thermomicrobiales > Thermomicrobiaceae > DASSZN01. The sequence goes on from DATKRJ010000374.1 coordinate 519, forward strand.
ACCAGTTGGTCGATCCCGAGGGTCGTTCCTACACGCTGGGCGACATCATCCCCGGCGGCCTGCCGCCGGAACTGCCGCTGGTCAAGTCGGGCAACCGCTACGGCTACCCTCCGCTGCGTGAGCGCATCGTCCAGTCGCAGGAGTACAACCTGCCGATCGACAACGTGCTGGTGACGATGGGCACGCAGATGTCGAACTTCCTGGCCTTTGCCGTGGCGCTGGAGCCCGGCGACGAGGCGATCATCGAGACGCCCTCCTGGGAGCAGCCGAAAGTGCTGTGCGAGCCGTTCAAGGTCGAGGGCAAGCTGCTGCGCCGGCGGCCCGAGCTGGACTGGCGGTTCGATCTCGACGAGCTGGAGAGCCTGGCCTCACCCAGGACCAAGCTGATCTACCTGTGCCATCCCAACAACCCGACCGGCGCCACGCTCAACGACGCCGAGCTGACGGCCATCTGCAACATCGCCGACCGCTACGGCGCCTACGTCGTCTCCGACGAGATCTACCGCGGCCTGGAGTGGAGTGGCGAGACCTCGCCGTCGGTCGCCAACCTCTACGAGCGCGGGGTGACGACCAGCAGCGTCTCCAAGACGCTCGGGATGAGCGGGCTGCGTCTGGGCTGGCTGGCGACGCCCGATCGCGACTTCCTGGAGCGTTGCCTGGAGCTGAAGTACTACATAACGCTCCATCAGCAGAGCCGGCTGGACGAGACGGTCGCCCTGGCGGCGCTGGAGCCGTCGACATACCGCCGTCTGGTGAGCGGCACGATGGACGCCGGGCGCGCGAACTATGAGGTGATCGCGGCCTGGATGAAGACCAACGGCGTGTTCAGCTGGGTGCCCCCGGCCGGCGGCTTCCTCTCGTTCCCGCACTACGACCTCGACATTTCGTCGTGGGACCTCTGCATCGCCCTGCTCAACGAACCCTACCGTACCTACCTGATCCCCGGCATCTGCTACGGGTATGAGAACCACGTCCGGCTCGGCTTCGGCCCGGGAACGCCGACCGCGCGGATCACGGACGGCCTGCGGCAGATCGATCGCTTCGTCGCCGACTATCGCGCCGGCGACGTCGCCGTCCCGTAGTTCGTGTCTCGACAGGATCGGCGCAACATGCTTCCACCGCGTGACGAGGACCTCTACGTCGTCTGGCGGCCGCCATTTCCGGAGCCGCGGCTCGATCCGGCCGAGACGGCGCTGCTGGTCGTGGACATGCAGTACCGCGACGCCCACCCGGAGGGCGCGCTGTTCGAGCAGATCCGGGCGGCCGGCTTCGGCGAGCAGCTCGAGTACTACCGGGACCGGCTCGGCCTGATCGTGCCGAACATCCGCCGGCTGCAGGATGCCTTCCGGGCCGCGAGTGCCGAGGTGATTCACCTGCGCATCCAGTCGCTGACGCAGGACGGGCGCGATCGGGGCGTCTCGCACAAGAAGCTGGGCCACGCCGGCGCGCCGGGCTCGCGCGACGCGGAGTTCCTGCCCGAGCTCCAGCCGGTCGGCGACGAGATCGTCATCAACAAGACCGCCGGCTCGCCCTTCATCAGCACCAACATCGCCTACGTGCTGCGGAACCTCGGGATTCGCACCCTGGTGGTCACCGGCGTGGTCACCACCGGCTGCGTGCTGACCACGGTCACCGACGCCGCGGACAGCGGCTTCCACGTGGTGCTCGTCGAGGATGCCTGCGCTGCCCTGGTCCCCGAGATGCACTGGGGCGCCATCCGCATCATGCGCGACGTCTACGCGAAGATCCTGACGACCGACGCGGTCGCGGCACGGCTGGAGTCGTGCGCGGCGCATGGCGTCGATCAGGAGCGCAGCCGGTGAGCCGGGCGGTCTACATCGTCGACGCCTTCGCCGCCCGGCCGTACGCCGGCAACGCGGCCGGCGTCGTCACCGCCGCCGAGGGCCTGGAGCCCGCCCAGATGCAGGCCATCGCGCGAGAGCTCGGCCAGACCGAGACCTGCTTCGTGCGGACGACGCCCAACGCGGAGACCGACTTCCAGCTGCGCTGGTTCACCCCGACGGTCGAGGTCGACCTGTGCGGCCACGCGACCGTGGCCGCCTACCTCTGCCTGGCGCGCGAGGGCCGGCTGCCCCTGGAGGGTGGATCGTGCCAGCTGCGGCACCTGACGCGCAGCGGCATCCTCGACGTCTGGGTGACGCGGGCGGAGGGCTCCGCGACGGTGCCTGCGGTGGCTCCGGTAGTGATGATGTCGGCGGCCGTGGCGCGTGTGGGGCCGGCGTCCGACGAGCGCCACCGCGTCGCCGGCGTGGTTGGGCTGGAGCCGAGCGACCTCGACCCCGAGCTGCCGCTGGGCTTCGAGGAGGCCGGCGCGCGCCTCATCGTGCCGGTCCGCTCGCTGGAGCGGCTGCTGGCGCTGCGGCCCGCCCTCGCGGAGATGGTCGCCTACGGCGGCGAGACCGGCTATCGCCGCTTCACGCTCGTCTGCCGGGAGACGCGGGACCCGGGATCGATCATGCACCTGCGCCACTTCGCGCCCGTAAACGGCATTCCGGAAGACCCGGTGACCGGTACGGCGCACGCCGCGGTCGCGGTGTATCTCGATGGGCAGGGCCTGTTGCCGCCGGGCGACGTGCTCCGGCTGCGGGGGGAGCAGGGGCACGCGGTCAACCGACCGGGGGGCGTGGCGATCGAGCTACGGCGCGCTGGAGGTACGCTCGTCGACGTGCGGATCGGCGGCAGCGGCTTCATCGTGTCGCAGGGGACGATCGCCGATCCCTAGGGCAGGGCGACGACCCACCGGGTGTCAGATGCGAGCCGGCGCGCCCTCCAGCGGGGCGCCGCACTTCGGGCACCACTTCGCGCCCGGCAGCGCCACCGTCGTGCAGCGCGGGCAGACCACGGGCTCCTGCTTGACGCGGGTGCCGCAGAAGGCGCAAAACTCCGCGTCGATCTGCAGCGGCTTGCCGCAGTTCGGACACTGCCCCTGTGTTCCCGGCTCGATGTCCAACCCCGCTTCCATCTCGGCGATGTGCCGTTGCCGCTCCAGCGGCAGGCGCTGGCGCGCGCCCAGGTAGCCGCGGGCGTACTGGAACACCCCGACGAACGGGTAGGCGGCCACCACGTACGGGACGACGAAGATGTAGAGTAGCGCGGCGACCGCGACCTTCGCGCCGCCCTGGACCGACCGCACCCAGCGGTGAGCCGCGACTGCCCGCACGAAGGCCCCCGTATCGATCACGATGAGCGCGGGGAAGAGCGCCAGATACAGAAGCCCGCCGATCCCGGCCAGGGTCCCGCCCTGCGTCTCGCCGTTCGGGCCCGTCTGCCCCTTGTCGGCGAAGATGCACACCATCGACGCCGCGAGCGCAAGGGCCAGCGCTGCCAGCACCCAGCCCTGGTAGCGGCGAAACGAATCGCGAGCGATGGAGTCGGCGCCGTCGATTGCAGTCATCGCCTGCCTCTTCTTTGGGAGCGCATATCTCGCCCGTGTGCCTGGAGACGGATGGTCGGGCAGCGAAGGACGGTACCGTGTGCCGGGGCCCGCTGATCGGTGAGCAGATGACGTAATGCTCCCACTGCCGCGCCTGCGCGTCAACGTGCCCGCGGCTCGGGACCGGGGGCGACGTCTCCGATGAGCCACCGGCCCCGTCGCCGCCGGGCCGGATCCCGTGTCGAGGTCCCGAGGGGGTGTGCGCACCGCGCGCAACCCCTCGCTCAACGATAGGCTTTGATCTATACTAGCCCCCATCCGTGATACTCCGTGCCGACGATGGCAGATACCTCTACTCCGGTTCCGCATAGCCCGCGGGAGATGCGGGCACGATGCATTCGGTCGTCGTACCGCCGGGCCGCAAGCATCGGCGCGACCCGGGCGGATTATTGGCCCCGAAAGGGTTGCATCGAGGAGGTACGGACCATGGTTGACTCGCGGTTCGACGGTCTGATGGCGGAGGCTCGTGCCGGGCGGCTGAGCCGGCGCGAGGTGCTGAAGCGCGCCGCCGGCCTGGGCCTTGGCGCCTCCGCCATCGCCGCGCTGCTGGCCGCCTGCGGCGGTACCAGTGCCACTCCCACGACGTCGACGAGCAGCACCAGCACGACCACCACCGGTGCCTCGACCACCACGACCACCGGTGCCGCTACCGCCGCCACCACGGCCGCCGCGTCTCCCGCCGCGGCCGCAACGACGGCGACGAGCGGCGGCAAGCGCGGCGGTGGCGGCCAGCTCAAACTCCTCTGGTGGCAGGCCCCGACGATCCTCAACGGCCACCTGGCGCAGGGCTCCAAGGACTTCGACGCCTCGCGCGTCATCCTCGAGCCACTGGCCGACTTCGACAAAGACGGCAACCTCGTGCCCATGCTGGCGGCCGAGATCCCCAGCCTGTCCAACGGCGGGGTCGCCCAGGACGGCACGAGCGTCACCTGGAAGCTCAAGCAGGGCGTCAAGTGGTCCGACGGCCAGCCCTTCACCTCGGCCGACGTCAAGTTCACCTACGACTACATCAACAACAAGGACACCGGCGCCACCACCGCCGGCAACTACAAGACCATCGCCTCGATCGACACGCCGGACGACCTCACCGTCAAGATCACCTTCAGCAACCCCAACCCCGGCTGGTACGGCTCCTTCTGCGGGATTTACGGCTACATCCTGCCGCAGCACATCCTGCAGAGCTTCGTGGGCACCAACGCCCGCAACGCGCCGTTCAATCTCAAGCCGGTCGGGACCGGCGCCTACAAGGTCGACAGCTTCACCCCCGGCGACAACGTCCAGTACTCGATCAACGACAACTTCCGGGAGGCCAACGCTCCCTTCTTCGACACGATCAACCTCAAGGGCGGCGGCGACGCCACCAGCGCGGCCCGGGCCGCGATCGAGACGGGCGATGTGGACTACGGCTGGAACCTGCAGGTCGAGGCCAGCGTGCTCAAGTCGCTGGCGAATCCGAGCGCGCCGGGTCAGCTGATCATCACCCCGGGGACCGGCGTCGAGCGCATCCTGATCAACATGACCGACCCGAACACCGACGTGAACGGCGAGAAGTCGCACGTGGGGACGCCGCACCCCTTCCAGACCGACCTCAACGTGCGCAAGGCCTACAACCTCACCGTGCAGCGGGACGTGATGGCCTCCACGCTCTACGGCGCGGCCGGCACCGCCACCGCCAACGTGCTGGTCGCGCCCACCGCCTTCGCGTCCAAGAACACCTCGTGGAAGTACGACCTGACGACGGCGGGCCAGTTGCTCGACCAGGCCGGCTGGGCCAAGGGCTCCGACGGCACGCGGGCCAAGGGCGGCGTCAAGATGAACGTCGTCTTCCAGACCACCGTCAACACGCTGCGCCAACAGGAGCAGGAGCTGGTCAAGGCCAGCTTTCAGCAGCTCGGCGTCAACATGACCATCAAGTCGGTCCAGGCGAGCGTTTTCTTCTCGTCGGACGCCGGCAACCCGGACACGGCGGCGCACTTCTACACCGACCTGGAGATGTTCACCAACAGCCCAGCCACGCCGTATCCGATCGACTACATGGTCAGCTGGTGGGGCGACCCCGCGAACCTCTGTCAGAAGTCGAACAACTGGTCGGGCAACAACTACGAGCGCTGGCAGAACAGCGACTACGACGCGCTCTACCAGCAGGCCAAGACGGAGCTCGATCCGACCAAGCAGGCCGACCTGTTCATCAAGATGAACGA
>DATKRJ010000375.1:0-8838 GCA_035532355.1 Thermomicrobiaceae bacterium
GCCCGACACGGTGCAGGACGCCATCCGCTCCGGTCGACTGTCGGAGAAGCAGAGCCGGGTGCTGCAGGGTCTCGCCTCCGGACCGCAGGAGGCGCTGGCGCACCTGATCGTGGACGAGGGGCTGGGCCCGGAGGAGGCGCGCCGCCTGGCGCGCGCGATGCGCGACGACCCCGATTTCATCGACCTGAAGCCGCACGACCTTGCCGAGCGCCTGCGCGGCATGCGGCGGATCATCGAGCCGGATGCGAAAGCGGACGCGGCGCCGGACGAGGACCAGTTCTCGCGGGCGCTGCGGGCGGTCCTCGGTGACGACGCCGACGCCGAGCCGGGCGAGCCGCCGGCCGACGACGCGCTGGACACTCAGGTCCAGGCGCTGGCCCGCTCACTGTCGGCGCTGTCGGCGGCGCCGCTGCCGCGAGGGCGGCGTGCGGCGGCGCAGACTCGGTTGCGCAGCCTGCGCAGGCTGATCGACGCCGCGATCACCCGGCTGGACTGAGGTCCACTGGGACAATCCGGTGCCCCACGCCGTCGTTCGCCGGTGGATCTGTGATGTCGCGCTGGGCTCCGGGCCGGGCATTTCCGGCGACGCCAGGGTGGGCGCTGTCGAACAGGAACCAGGTGTCGGGGTCGACGTCGACTCGGGCGATCAGCAGCGCCACCTGAAGCTCCTGCAGGGCGCGATTGAACCGGGCTGCGGCGCCCGAGCCCTCGAACCCCGCCTCCGCCCGCAACTCGCGGTTCGTGATCGGACGCGCGCCGATGACGTGCAGCAGGCGCTGAGCGTCACGGCTCACCTCGTCCGGCGCGACGTGCTGGCGGCGATACAGCTCGCCGAGGCGGTCGAGCGTACAGAGCATCGCTCGACCGCCTCGCAGCTTGCCGTAGAAGATCTCGTCGGGATAGCTCATCGGCAGCTCGTCTTTAAGGCGCCAGACCAGTGACACGCGCTCGCCGAAGCCGCGCTCCCCTGGCTGCCGGTCCGGGGCGTCGACCACGTCCCACAGCGACGGCAGCCGCACGCGCCCGGTTTCGTTGAAGATCAGGCAGAGACCGACCTGCTCGACGAACCGGCGCGCGTCGTCGACCGAGCGCACCCCGCCCCCGGCGACGGCGGGCTCAGTCGAGGGAGTCGAGGGCATCGGCGAAGACGTCCAGCGTCCGCTCGACGTCCTCCGTGGTATGCGCCAGCGAGACATAGTATTTCTCGCCGGGGTTGACGAAGAGGCCGCGCGCCATGCAGGCCAGGCCGAAGCGGTGGCTGCGGGCGCGGTCGGTCGCCAGGACGCCCGGGTAGTCGGTCACGTCGTCGCGGCTGAAGAAGACCTGGAAGAGCGGGCCATCGCCGGGGACGCGCAGCGCGACGCCGCGCTCTTGGGCCAGCTCCCGCAGCCCAGACTTCAGGCGCTCGGTGGTGCCGTAGAGCCGGTCGTAGGTGCCGGGGCGCGACAGCACGTCGAGGGTTGCCAGCCCGGCGGCGGCGGCGATCGGGTTGCCGTTGAGGGTGCCGCCGAGGAGTGCCACCGGGGCCTGGCCGCGACGCGACGAGTCGGTGACCTTGAGGATCTCACGCGACCCGGCGATGGCGGCCATCGGGTAGCCGCCGCTCATGGCCTTGCCGTAAGTGGCGAGGTCGGGCACGACCCCGTAGCGCTCCTGCGCCCCGCCGTAGGCGAGGCGGAACCCGGTCACCACCTCGTCGAAGATGAGCAGGATGCCGTACTCGCTCGCCAGGGAGCGCAGCGCCGCCAGGAAGCCCGGCGCCGGCGCCAGCGAGCGCTGCAGCGGCTCGCAGATGATGGCCGCCAGCTCGTGCGCGTGCTCGGCGACGATGCCCCGGGTCAGCTCGACGTCGTTCCAGCGTGAGACGAGCACGTCGGCCTCGACCTCCTGCGGGATGCCGGCGGAGTCGGGGATGGGCGTGGGGTACTCGGTCTGGCGGCTGGCGTGGGCGCTCATGAGGGCGTAGTCGTTGACCCCGTGGAAGCCCCCCTCGAACTTGAGCACCCGCGGCCTGCCGGTGTAGGCCCGGGCGATGCGCATGGCGTGGAAGGTCGCCTCGGAGCCGCTGCTGACGAACTTCACCTGCTCGGCGCAGGGGATGGCCGCCACCATGCGCTCGGCGAGCTCGATGATCGGCACGTTCAGGGTGTAGTAAGTCGAGCCGAGCGTGGCCTGCCGCTGCACGGCGGCCACCACCTCCGGGTGAGCGTGGCCGATGAGGAGCGGACCGGAGCCCAGGACGTAGTCGATGTACTCCCGCCCGTCGGTGTCCCAAACATGGCTGCCCTCGGCGCGCGCCACGACGATGGCGAGATCGGCCGGCAGCTTGTAGCTGCCGAGTGTGCCCCCAAGGACCGCCTCCGCTCGCTCCAGGAGGTCGTGCTGCTGTGCGCTGCGTGGCTCCATGGTCGTTCCTCCCGTCAGGTGTCGCTATCCGCGCCGCCGCGATGCCGCGCCCGGACCCACCGGCTCGGTCGGGTAGCCCTCGCCCGGCAGATAGCTTGGCAACGCCCACTGATAAATGCTCTTGATAACCCGGGGGATCACGAAAGTCCGCGCACGGACCACCCCTGGGATGTGGTTGAGCTTCTCGGTCACGAAGTCGTAGAGCACGTCGACCGATGGGGCGAAGACCTGCAGGCCGATATCCCGATCACCGGTCGTCAGGCCCACGTAGCCGACCTCCTCGATGGCCGCGACTTCGCGGGCCACCTCCTGTACCCGGCCGACCTCGACCTCGAGGAAGACGTCGGCGACCACGCTGTAGCCCAGCGCGCGGGGGTTGATAACGGCGACGAGGCGGATGACGTCGTCCTGAGCAAGGCGATCGATCCGCGCCCGTACGGTGCGCTCAGCGACGCCAACAGTCCGGGCGATCTCGGCGCTCGGCGTGCGACTATCCTGCTGCAGGCAGGCGATGATCGCGCGGTCGACGTCATCAATCGGTCTGCCCATCTCCGTACCACGCCCTTCATTGAGCTACTCATCGGGGTTGACGCATTGTAGAGCCGAGCAGGGATGATGTGAAGGGGAGAGCGAAATCAGGCAGGATCGCGACGACAGGTCGGCGCACCGGGGACGGGTCCGAACCGTGCGAGCCGGCCGGGTGGACGTATTCGGCAGCCAGTCAGGCGTCGGCGGAGATCAGTGGGAGGCTGAAGAGCACGCGGGTGCCGCCGTGGGGCGGCCGCTCGATCCAGATCCTGCCGCCGTGCGCTTCGACGAGGTGCTTGGAGAGGTAGAGGCCGAGGCCCATCCCGGCGGTACTGGTGCGTGCCGCGCGGGATCCGCGGCGGAAGCGGTCGAAAACGAAGGGGAGGTCTTCCTCGGCGATGCCCGGACCGTGGTCGCGCACCGCCACGACGACCATGCCGTCCTGTTGCGAGGCTTTGACCTCGACCGGGAAACTGGACGGCGCGTACTTGACGGCGTTGTGCAGCAGATTGCGCACGACCTGGTCGACGCGACCGGCGTCGCCGATGGCCAGCAGATCGCGGTCGACGTTGACGACGAAGGGCTGGTCGGGCGCCAGCTCGCGCACCGACTTGACCGCCCGCTCGATCACGGCGCCGACGTGCATCGGCTCGGTGTCCATGCCGAGCCGCCCGGCCCGGATACTGGCGAGCTGTACCATGTTCTCTACCAGGTCGGCCAGCCGGCGGCTCTCACTGGCCATGTCCCCGAGCAGCAACTGGCGCGTCTCGGCGTCGATCTGGTCCCCGTGCTGCAGCAGCAGCATGGCGCCGCCCTGGAGGGTCGTCAGCGGGGTGCGCAGCTCGTGGGAGATCAGCGACAGGAAGTCGTCCTTGAGCTGCTCGGCGTCCTTGATTTGGGTGATGTCCTGGAAGACGGCAATGGCGGCGCTGATCTTGCCGCCGGGGTCGCGCAGCGGAGCGGAGTTGACGAGGATGGCGATCATCCGTCCGTCGGGCCGCAGCACGCGTACCTCGCTGCGGCCGGCGTTACCCTCTCGCAGCGCCCGAACCATCGGGACCGCCAGGTAGGGCATCGGCTCGTTGTCGAGCCCATAGCGCGGATTGTGCGCCAGGAACTCCTCGATCGGGAGCGGCGGCCGGATGTCCCAGCCGAGCAGGCCGGAGGCTTGGGTGTTCGCCAGCGTGACCCGGTCGGGATTGGCCTCGAGGATGATGACCGCCTCCGGCAGCTGGTCGATGATCGTCTGCAGGCGGACCTGCTGCAGCTCGGCGTGGCGGTAGAGCTCGGCGTTCTCCATGGCAACCGCGGCGTAGCGGGCGAGCAGTTCCACCAGGCGCGCGTCCTCGTCGGTGAACTCCCGAGCAAAACGCTTGTCGGTCAGGTAGAGGTTTCCCAGCACGCGGCCGTGGGAGAAGATCGGCACGCCGAGGAAGCTGGACATCGGCGGGTGGCCCGAGGGGAAGCCGACGGACGCCGGGTGCTCGCGCAGGTTCGGGAGCCGGATGGTCTTGCGCTCCTGGACCAGCAGGCCGATGACCCCCTTACCGTGCGGGGACTCGGGGATGAGCGCCTCCTCCTCCGGGGTCATGCCGGAGGTGAGGAAGCTGGTGAGATACCCCTGCGAGTCGGCCACGCCGAGCGCGGCGTACTTGGCGCCCACGACCTCGCGCGCTAGGTCGACGATGCGGCGCAGGACGGTCTCGAGGGTCAACTCGCCGGTGATCGCGATGGCGGCGCTGTTGATCAGCTCGAGCTGGCTGCTCAGCTCCAGACGCTCGGTGCGATCGGTCACGACCTGGCCGAATCCGATGGCTGCCGGTTCGAGCGCGGTCCGGACGCGCTCCTCCATGACGCAGTCGAGCGTGGCGATCTCCGCCGGCGGGTCTGCCGAACGCCGGTACGGACCCAGCACGAGCACGGCGGTGCGATGGCGATGGTAGCGTTTCGCGAGATAGCGTGCCCCATCCACCTCGAAGGCCACCACGTCGTCGCTCGTGCTGCCGACGAACTGGAGCGCCGCGCGTCGGACTGCCGGCGGCGCCTCCAGCAGCGTGGAGATCGGAGCGCCGATGGTCGTTGCCAGCGCTCCGATCAGCGGATGGATGATCTCTCGGGGCATCTAGGCTTCCTCGCCGGGCGGCTCCAGCCGGTAGCCGAGGCCCGGGAAGGTGGTGATGAGCGCCGGATGCTCGCGGTCATCCTCGAGCTTGGCGCGCAACCGGCTGACCCAGGTGCGGAGGTAGTAGGTCTCGTCGCGGAACTCCGGGCCCCAGATGCGCGACAGGAGCTCACTGTGCATCATGACGCGGCCGGCATTGCTGGCGAGCTGGTAGAGGAGCTCCCACTCAGTCCGGCTCAGCCGCACCTCGCGACCGTCGACCGTCACCTGCCGGTTGGCGAGGTCGATGGAGACGTGGTCGTACTCGAGCATCTGGCTGGTCGGAGTGGCGCCGCCCTTGGCGCGGCGCAGGACCGCGGAGACGCGGGCCGAGAGCTCGTCAGGACTGAAGGGCTTGGTGACATAGTCGTCCGCGCCGAGGTCGAGCCCGCGGATCTTGTCGGTCTGTCCGGAGCGCGCGGTGAGCATGATGACCGGAGCGTTCGAGAGCTGTCGGATGCGCTGCATGGCCTCAAACCCGTCGATCACGGGCATCATCAAATCGAGGATCACGATGTCGGGGCGCTCCTTCTCGAAGACGTCGATCGCCTCCTGACCGTTCATCGCGGTGACCACGCTGTAGCCGTCGGCCTGGAGCTTGGTGCGTACCAAACGCAGGATGGGAGCGTCGTCGTCGGCCACCAGGATCAGGTTCTTTCGCATCTTCATCTCCTGCCAGCGACCGCTGGTTGTAACGGTCGTTGATCCAACCCGACTGAAGCATAGCGGGATTGCCGCACCCTCACCATCAAATCGCACAAACTGATACGGGTTTGTAACGCCCGCGGCGGGCGTCCGTGCGGGTCTGTGACGACCCGGCTGCTAGGCTTGCGCAGGTGGGTGACGCGGCACCGCCGCGGCGCTCCGGGCTCGGAGAGAGTGAAATGCAGACGATACTGGTGCCGCTCGACGGCTCGATTCTCGCGGAGCAGGCACTCGGCACCGCGCTGCTGCTGGCAGGAGCGCTGGGGGCGGAGGTCGAGCTCGTCCAGGTGCTCGATCGCGGGCCGGGAGGCCATGCATTGGTTCCCGACGGCGCCGACGCGGAGCGCTATCTCGCCGCGACGGCCCGGCGCATCGGCGACGCCGTGCCCGTGCGCGCTCGACGTCTGTGGGGGAGCGCGGTCGAGGAGCTCCTGCGGGCCTCAGTCGAGCGCCCCGGCAGACTGCTGGTCATGTCGACGCACGGGCGCAGCGGGATGGAGCGTCTGATCTTCGGCAGCGTCACCGACCGTATCGTGCGGACCTCGACGGTGCCGGTGGTCGTGGTGCGCCAGGCGGCGGTGCGTCCCACGGCGAGTCTCAAGCACCTGCTGGTGCCGCTGGATGGCTCGGAAACGGCGGAGGGAGCACTGGCGCTCGCACTCGAGCTCGCGCAGTCCAGCGGGGCGACCGTGGGGCTCGTGAGGGTCGCCGAGGTCTATCCAGTCTCGCCCTACGGCTTCGGAGCGGAAGGGCTGCCGGTCGACGACGACCTGCTGGCGGAGATGACGGAGCAGGTGCGGGACGAGGCGCGCCTCTACATGGACGAGGTGGTGAAGCAGGCGCGCGATCGCGGCGTGCGAGTGCTGTGGGAGGTCCGGGTCGGGCGCCCGGCGGACGAGATCATCCGCGCGGCCGAGACGACCGCGGCGGACCTGGTGCTGATGTCGACCCACGGGCGCGGTGGCATTCGGCGCTGGGCCTTCGGTAGCGTGACCGACGAGGTCCTCCGGGCGAGCCCGGTGCCCGTGCTCGTCCTGCCGCCGCGCTACGAGTCCTCGCCGCCGGGCGCCGCGGCAGCCACGCCGGTGCGCGCACCGGGGTGAGCCGCGACGGGCTCAGGACTCGCCGCGCCGCAAGCCGGGCAACCCCTGGTGCATCTCGTCGCGACTCAGCAGCAGCAGCAGCAGGCTCACGCCGTCGGCGGTGAGCGGCAGAATCAACGTCGGCGTCGCCGCCAGGGCCAGCGCGTTGGCCACCCCGGTGCCGATGCTGATCGCGGCGATGGCCGCGCCCAGCGGCACGGCCAGGCGCAGCCGGCCCAGGATGGCCGCGCCGAGTAGCAGGTGGACCGCGCCGAGCGCCAGATCCAGTGTCGTCAGGATGGTCGTCCCGTGGACAGCCTGGGCGAAGCTGAAAAGGAACCAGACCGTCGATGACACGATAAAGCCGGCGCCAGCCAGCAGCACTTTGCCGGGCAGGATCGCCGGAGATGCCTGAGCCCGTTGGCTCCGGTCCATGGTCGCCGCTTCCTCTCGCATTGCGGACTACGTCGCTCGGATTCTACCCGCTCGCGCCGCTGATTCTACCGCAGCCGCGCGCCGCGTCGTGCCCCGCCCGACCGACCCAGGGGGCGATGCGGATAGAATGACGCGCGTCGGTACGAGGCGCGGGCCGGGACCCGCGGCGCCGCGAATGACGGAAGGGGTCGGAGTATGGGTAGCGAGGAAGCCAAGCGCCGCGTGGCCGAGGAGATCGACCGGCGGGCCGACATGCTAATCCAGGTCGGGGAAGACATCTTCCGCGACCCCGAACTGGGCTTCAAGGAGTTCCGCACCGAGCGGATCGTGACGGAGGTGCTGCGAAGCCTGGACCTGCAGGTGCGCTCCAGCCTGGCGATCACCGGGGTCAAGACCGTGGTGGAGGGCGGGCAGCCGGGGCCGACGGTCGCGGTACTGGGTGAGCTCGACTCGGTCCTGGTCGCCGACCACCAGTTCTGCAACCCGCAGACCGGAGCCGCGCACTGCTGCGGGCACAACGCGCAGATCGCGACCATGCTGGGCACGGCGATGGGCATCCTCGGGGCGGGGGTGCTGCCCGAGCTGGCCGGCCGGATCGCGTTCTTCGCCGTCCCGGCCGAAGAGTACGTGGAGATCGACTACCGTAACGGCCTGCGCAAGGCGGGTAAGATCGAGTTCCTCGGTGGCAAGAGCGAGCTGATCGCGCGGGGTGAGTTCGACGACGTCGACATGGCCATGATGGTGCATGGCGCCAGCAGCCAGAACACCACGGGGATCGCCAGCGTCGCCGCCTCGAACAACGGCTTCGTCGGCAAGCAGGCGCGCTTCGTGGGCACGGCCGCCCACGCGGGCGGCGCGCCGGACCGGGGCATCAACGCGCTCTACGCCGCCCAGATCGCGCTGGCCTCGATCAACGCCCAGCGCGAGACCTTCCGCGACGAGGATGCTATCCGCGTCCACCCGATCCTGACCCGGGGCGGCGACCTGGTCAACGTGATCCCCAATGACGTGCGGCTCGAGAGCTACGTGCGCGGCAAGACCACCGGGGCGATCGAGGGGGCGTCGAAGAAGGTCGACCGGGCGCTGCGGGCCGGCGCGGTGGCGCTCGGGGCCCGGGTCGAAATCGAGACTCTGCCCGGCTACATGCCACTGTTCAACAACCGGGCGATGGCCGACGCATTCAAGGGCAACTTCCTGCGCTTCTACGGAGCAGAGGAGTGGGAGGAGACGGGGCACCGCACCGGCTCGACCGACATGGGGGACATCGCGCACATCATGCCGGCACTGCACCCTCACGTGAGCGGGTTCTCGGGCACCGGGCACGGCAGCGACTGGGCGATCGCGGACAAATACCTGGCCTACGTGCTGCCGGCCAAGCTCATGGCGCTGACGGTGATCGACCTGCTGAGCGACGGGGCAGCCCAGGCGCGGGGGATCCTCGAGCGCGACAAGCCGCCGATGACGAAGGACGAGTACCTGGCGTTCATGCGGCGCAACGCGGTCGCCGAGGACTTCGACGGG
>DATKRJ010000376.1:0-20383 GCA_035532355.1 Thermomicrobiaceae bacterium
AGCAGATTCTTCTTGACCAGGATCAGGTCGTTGGGGAAGCCGAGCCAGAAGGCCGGCATGTCGTCGGCGATGATCGCCTGGAACTGCCAGAGCAGATCCTTCTGCTTGGTCAGATCCGGCTCGCGGATGATCTGGTCGAGCAGCGTGTCCGCCTGCGGGTTGCTCCAGCTGGCGCGGTTTTGCCCCTGAGGTGTCGACTGCGGGCTCCATTTCGAGTGGTAGTAGCTGTAGTCGCTGAAGCCCGCGAACAGGATGCGGCTGTAGAAGTTCAGGTCCCAGTTGAAGGTGTCGTGCCAGCGCGCCTTGAGCGCCGCCGCCTCGAGCGACTCGATGGTCATGTCGATGCCGAGCTTGCGGAAGTCCTCCTGCACCGAGACCGCGATCTTGTCCACCGGGTACTGGTTCGTGTTCGCCATGATGGCATCGAGCACCACCGGCTTGCCGCTCTTGTCGAGCAGCTTGCCGCTGCTGTCGGTCTTGTAGCCGGCGGCCTGGAGCATCGACTGGGCCTTGGCCTGGTCGTAGGCCGGGCTCTGGACCTGGGGCTGGGTGTCATAGGCCCAGGGGAAGGCGACCGAGCCGATGTCCATCTCGCGGACGAAGCCCTTGAAGATGGCGTCCGCGTAGCCCTTGCGGTCGATGCCGGTCGAGAGGGCCTGGCGCACGGCCTTGTCGTTGAGGAAGCCGGGGTTGTTGGCCTTGGGGTTCTTGAAGTTGATCCAGGCGCACATGAAGGCCACCGCGTTGGCGCTGTAGAGCCAGCCGTCCTGGTTCTGCACCTGCGCGACGTCGGTGGCCGTGACCGGCCAGAGGAGGTCGGTCTCGTTGTTGAGCCAGGCGGTCAGCTGCGCCTGGGTCTGGTCGACCTCCTTGAAGATCATCTTGCTGAAGTGGGGCGCGTTCTGGAAGTAGCTGTCGTTGCGCGCGTACTGGATGTTGGGCTCGCTGGCGCCCGGGTTGTAGGCGGTCTGCTTCCAGGCGCCGGTCCCGACCAGCATCTGCTGCTGGTAGGGGTAGCCCTCCAGGGTCTTGGCCCCCTTCTCGCCCTTGCCGGCGTTCCAGTAGTCGGCGAACTGCTTCTTCTGGACGATGAACTGGTTGGAGGCGTTGAGGATCCAGTCGCCCGAAGGGTCGGTCAGATTGAAGGTCACCGTGGTGGGGTCGACGACGGTCGGGTCCTGCTTCATGAGCGGGAAGAAGCGCGCCACGCCGCTGGCCGGGTCGTCGCGGTAGAGGACCATCGAAAAGGCGACGTCGTCTGCCGTCATCGGCGTGCCGTCGTGCCACTTGATGTCGTTGCGCAGCGTGTAGGTGTAGCTCTTGCCGTCCGAGGAGATCTCCCACTTGGTGGCCAGCCACGGTTTCGGGTCGAGCGTGAACTCGTCGATCCAGACCAGCGGGTCGTAGCAGAAGGTGTAGGGCGAGTAGGAGTTGAGGGCGATCGGGTTGAGGTCGCTCAGGTCATCGCCGCCGCGGATGATGGTGAGCGTGTCGCTGTCTTTGGGCGTGCCGGTGTACTTGGGATACGGGTCGGTGTTGAGGACCAGCTTGCCGATGGTCTGCGCGGTCGCCGGCGTGGCGGCCGCGACCTGAACGGGCGTGGCGGCCGCGGCGGCCGGCGTCGCACCGGTGTTGGGGGCGCTGGTCGGCGCCGGCGCAGAGAGGTTGGCGGTCGGTGCCGTGGTGGCGGGCGCGGAAGTGCCGCCGCAGGCGGCCAAGAGCGCGGCCACGCCGGTGACGCTACCGGCGGCGAGGAAGTGCCGGCGCGTCAGCCGCAACCGGGGTTGGGTCCGCTCGCGGTCGTCGTCGGCGGCGCTCATCGGATCGGTGGGCTGGCGATGCAGGCCGTCCATGGCTCGATCCTCCTCCGCGGGTCCTCCGCCCGCCAAACACCGGCTCGTCCTCGCCGCCTGTGCGGCAGGAGCTAGCTGGTGCGCCAGATCTTCCAGCTGTCCCAGTACTGCCAGCCGGTGTTCGGCTGGTAGCCGAGCAGGTTCTTCTTGACCAGGATCAGGTCGTCCGGGAAGCCGAACCACAGGGCCGGCATGTCGTCGGCGACGATCGTCTGGAACTGCGCGAGCAGGGCCTTCTGCTTGGTCAGGTCCGGCTGCCGGATGATCTGGTCGAGCAGCGTGTCCGCCTGGGTGTTCTTCCACCCGCCCGCGTTGCGCCCTTGCGGGTTGGTCCGCGGGTCCCAGGCGCTGTGGTAGTAGGTGTAGTCGCTGAAGCCGGCGAACAGGATGCGGCTGTAGAACCAGAGATCCCAGTCAAACGTCTTCTGCCAGCGGTTCTTGAGGGTCGCCGGGTCGAGCGTCTCGATCTGCATCTCGATGCCGAGTTTGCGGAGGTCCTCCTGCACCGAGACCGCGATCTTGTCCACCGGGTACTGGTTGGTGTTCGCCACGATGGCGTCGAGCGTGACCGGCTTGCCATCCTTGCCCAGCAGCTTGCCGCTGCTGTCGGTCTTGTAGCCGGCATCGGACAGCATCTGCTGCGCCTTGGCCTGGTCGTAGGTCGGGTTCTTGAGGTCGGTGTCGTAGGCCCACGAGAAGGCGATCGAGCCGACCTTCGTCTCGTCGACGAAGCCCTTGAAGATCGCGTCCGAATAGCCCTTGCGGTCGATGCCGACCGACAGCGCCTGGCGCACCGCCTTGTCGTTGAGGAACTCCGGGTGGGCCTGCTTGGCGTTCTTGAAGTTGATCCAGGAGCACATGAAGGCCAGCGCGTGCTCGCTGTAGAGCCAGCCGTCCTGGTTCTTGACCTGGTCGACGTCGGTCGCGGTCACCGGCCAGAGCAGGTCGGTCTCGTTGTTGAGCCAGGCGGTCAGCCGGGACGACGATTGATCGATCGTCTTGAAGATCATCTGATTGAAGTGCGGCGCGTTCTGGAAGTAGTTCTCGTTGCGCTGGTACTGCAGGTACGGGGGCGCCGAGCCCGGGGAGTACTTCACCTGCTTCCAGGGTCCCGTCCCGATCAGCATCTGCTGCTCGTAGGGGAAGCCCTTGAGCGTCTTCGCGCCGTTCTGCCCGTGGCCCGCGTTGTAGTAGTCGCCCAGCTGCTTCTTCTGCAGCATGAACTGGTTGGAGGCGTTGAGCACCCAGTCGCCCGACGTGTCGGACAGGTCGAAGCGCACGGTGGTGGGGTCGACGACGGTCGGGTCCTGCTTCATCAGCGGGAAGAAGCGGGCGACGGCGCTCTCGGGGTCGTCGCGGTAGACGATCATCGAGAAGGCGACATCGTCGGCGGTGAGGGGCGTGCCGTCGTGCCACTTGATGTCGTTGCGCAGGGTGTAGGTGTAGCTCTTGCCGTCGGCCGAGACCTCCCACTTCGAGGCCAGCCAGGGCGCGGGGTTCAGGGTGAACTCGTCCATCCACAGCAGCGGGTCGTAGACGAAGGTGTAGGGCGAGTAGGAGTTTAGCGCGTCCGGGTTGAGGTCGCTCAGGTCCTCGCCGCCGCGGATCATCGTGAGCGTGTCGCTGTCCTTGGGCGTGCCCGTGTATTTGGGATAGGGATCGGAATTGAGCACCAGTTTGCCGATCGTCGCGGCCGCAGCCGGCGTCGCCTGGGCGGCGGGCGCGGGGGTGCCGCTGGCGACCGGGCTCAACTGCGGCAGCGCGGTCGGCTTGGGTGCCGACAGGTTGGCGGTGGGGGCGGCAGTCGTCGGTGTCGAGCTCCCGCCGCAGGCGGCCAGCAATGCGGCGATCCCACTCAGGCCGCCGACGGCGACGAACCGCCGGCGCGACAGGCGCGCACCGGGGCCCTGAATCTCCTCCTCGGCCCGTCCGAGCGATGGCGTCTCATCGACCATGGAGTTCGTGCTCCCCTCCTCGCCATCTGTCCGATGGCACTCATACCGGCGCATCGGCCAGCAGGCGCCGACGCCCGACCCCAGCGAACCCCGGACTTGTAGCGATACACCCGTGGTTGGAGTGGACTTTACCTACCGGACATCGAAGGCCGTGCCGCGAAAGGTTCACCGGTCCCACAATACGACGAACCCCCGGCGGGAGTCTGGTCTCGGGCTGTTGCGATGGGCACATGATAGGGATCGGTATGGGGCCATGTCAAGTGCGGGAGCGCTGGCGGCGGGAATAGAGGCTGTGGCGGCGGCTCCGGACCGGGCGTCATCCGGTCGGGGCCGGACAAACGGCCCGTCATCCCAGACGCCGTCCGAGCGCGAGCCGCCTTTCCCAGGCCGGCCCGCGAGTCGCGCGATTCCATCGTAGCGCCGTCGCGTTTCCTGGCAATACATGCGCGATGGCCCGTATTTACTCACCATTCTGTACGGTAAGCGCCGCGCCAGCCATGGCCATGCCATGGCCGACGATAGTCCCGATTCGAGTCTGTAATCCGTAGCCCCGCAGATCCGGCCCTTGACAGCGTACGAACGTTGCCCTAGGATAAGAACAAATGTTCGTATTCCGCGCCGGGCGGGATGCGGACGAGCGACGAAGGGGCGGGGCGATGGGGCAGTGGCAACGGGTAGTGATCCACGCGGACCTCGACGCCTTCTTCGCCGCCGCCGAGATCCTACGGCACCCGGAGCTGCGCGGCCGGCCGGTCATCGTCGGCGGGCAGCCGGGCGGGCGCGGCGTGGTGGCCTCGGCGAGCTACGAGGCGCGTGCCGACGGAGTTCGCTCCGCGATGTCGGCGGCTCAGGCGCTGCGGCTCTGCCCGCAGGCCGTCTTCCTGCCGGGCGACGGCGCCTACTATCGCGACCTGTCGCACCGCTTCCGGGCCATCCTGGAGCAATTCAGCCCGCTGGTCGAGATGGTCAGCGTCGACGAGGCGTACCTCGACCTGAGCGACTCCGAGCGCGCCCTTGGCTCCCCGGGCCAGGCGGCCCGGGCGATCAAGCGGCGCGTGCGCGACGAACTGGGGCTCGTCGTCTCGCTCGGCGTGGCCGGCAACCGCCTGGTGGCCAAGATCGCCTCGGACCTGGACAAGCCGGACGGGCTCCGCCTCGTCGAGCCGGGCGCCGAGGCTGCCTTCCTGGCACCCCTGGCCGTCGACCGCATGCCGGGCATCGGGCCGAAGGCGTCCGAGCGCCTGCACGCCATGGGCGTGACGACGCTGGGCGGGCTGGCCCGCCTGCCGGCCGCCGTGCTGGCGCCCCTGTTCGGGCGGCGCGCGGCGGAGGTGGTGGACCGGGCACGCGGCATCGACGACCGGCCGATCGCCCCCGCCGGCGAGCCGGCCAAGTCGCTCGGCCACGAGCGGACGCTGGGTCAGGATCTGGTGGACCCGGCCGAGATCAGCCGCCTGGTCGAGCGGCTGGCCGAGCGCACCGGGCGCGAGCTGCGGCGCGAAGGGCTGCAGGGACGGGTCATCGCGGTCAAGCTGCGCTACGCCGACTTCACGACCGTCGGCCGGCAGCGGCGGCTGGACCAGCCGACCGACGACCACCGGGAGATCGCGCGGGTGGCGGCCACGCTGGTGGAGGGGCTGCTGGCACAGCGCCGGGCGCCGGTGCGCCTGCTCGGGGTCCGCGTCGCCACGCTCGGCCCGGCCGCGATCCAGCTGACCCTGTTTGGGGATGACCGGCTCCGGCGGCGCGAGCTCAACCGGGCGCTCGATCAGCTGGCCGAGCGCTACGGGACGGACCTCGTCCGCACGGGACCGCGCCGGGTAACGCGCGCCGGGACGTAGGAGCAGGTTTCAAGCCTGCCCCGGGCGGATGGGAGACCCGCCCCGACAAAGGCCCGGCGAGCAGGGGCGCGACCCGTCGCGTCCGACCCGGCCGGCCGACAGGCGTTGCGACGACGCGCAAGGGAGGAGGAGCGCGTGGACGACCACGCACAGGTACACGAGCACACCCGCTGGGTCTGCGACTGCACGAACCCGCCGGTGCTGCTGGCGATCTACGACGAGTCGGGGCGCATCGAGATCAAGGTACGCCACCGCCACTACATCGCCTCCGGCCGGCTCGAAGCGACCTGTCCGCGCTGCGGGGCGCACCACGTCCTCGACGTCCGCCAGCAGCGCCCACCGGCGGACTGAGCGCCGGAGGGCCGAGCATGGCCCGACCACTCACCTCGAGCTCTGAAGAGCCACCCACGAATTCGAGCGCTGAAAGCGCCTCCAGCGAGACGACGCCGGTCCCCGGCCGGTGGAGGGATAGGGTTCACCATGTCCGCGCTGCCGCAGCCGCTCGAATCACTCGGCGACTTCGACCCGACCCCCGACCTCGACGCGCGACTCAACACCCTGGCGCTCCGGGCCCGGACCGACCCCGCCGCCCGCAACGCCCTCTACGCCGCGCTCAGCTTCAAGATCGCCCGCTTCGTCCGGCATTACCGCTACCGGGTCGAGCGGCTCCACGCCTGTGACCTCGAGGACATCGCCCAGGAGGGGTTCATCGTCTTCTGCGACCTCGTCCAGAGCTGGCCGGGCCAGGAGAGCTTCCTCGGCTACTTCTTCAGCCGCTTTCCCTGGCGGCTCGCCCGCGCGATCGATCAGCTCGAGCGCGGCTGGCCGGCGGACCGGCTGCAGCCGCTCCCCGTGCCCGGCGACGCGACGCCGGACATGCCTCGCATGCCCCGCATACTCCACACGCCGCCCGATCCGGCGGACCTCTTCCTCCTCAGCGAGCTCGGCGCCGGGCTCGATCCCCGCAGCCGGAGCGTGCTCGAGCTGCACATCGGCTACGGCCTGCACCTGAGCGAGATCGCCCGGCTGCTCGGCATCCGCCAGCGCGCGATGTACTCCCTGTGGGATCACTTGCTCGCGGAGCTCCGCACCACCCTGGAGGACACGAGCACGCCGCCGCGCACAACGACTCGCTGCCGGCGGGGAGACGCGCCGAACGGCTCGGAGAGGCCGGTATGAGCCACGCGGCGCGCGGCAGGGGCTCGGTCGGGATGCATCCGGAGCGGTCCGGGCCACCCCCGACGGCGGACCGGCGATCGGCGCGGATCGTTGACGGCGGACGGTCGTCACGGCCGGGGCGCGGGGAGGAGGCGCTACTCGGGCACGAAGAGCGGGTGGACCGGCTTCCAGCGTCCGCCGGTCATGTTGATCATCTGCAGCTCGCTGGTGAAGCGGTCGGACCAGACGGCCTGGTCGGGGTTCTTGACCACCCGTGGCGGCTGGCCCTTGCGGACCTCCTCCCAGCTGACGCCGCCGTAGGCCGACGGCCCGGCCAGCGCACGCTCGTCCTCCACCGCCGTCGTCGCCGGCACGTCGCTCGTGCCGACCTGCTGGGGTGTCGCGACCACCTGACCCGGCTGAGCCGGTGGGATGCTGATCTCCTGCGTAGGCTGATCCGACTGGTCCGGTTTGTCCGGCACTGGGCTTTCCTCCACCTCGTCCGCGGGCTCCGCGGGCTCCGCGGGCTCCGCGTGGGCTCGGGTCGGCGCCCACCCCCGCGCGAGCGCACCCCGTACCAGCGCAGTATAGCGGCAAACCTCTTGCAGTTCTAGAACATCTGTTCTATTCTGGGATCGGGCTCCGGCGACGCCGGACCTACCGGAGCCCGGCTCAGCCGGGCCACGCGCCACATGCCACACGCCAGAGGAGGGAAACGCCCGTGGCGATCGCCTGCGTCAGCATCCCGCACTTCGCGCTCCGGGTCGAGCTGCTCGACCGCTCGGACCTGGACGGCCTGCCGCTGGCGCTCGGCGCGCCGCCGGGCAGCCGCAGCGTGCTACTGGACTGCACGCCGGAGGCGGCCGAGCGCGGCCTGCGGCCGGGGATGTCGCTGCGGGAGGCGAGCGCGCTCTGCCCGGAGGCGATCGTAGTCGCGCCGAACCCCGTACGCGACGCGGCGCTCTTCGAGCAGATCGTGAGTCGGCTGGAGCGGCTCAGCCCGCTGGTCGAGCCGGCCGGCCCCACGCCCGAGGCGCCCGGCTGCTGCTACGTCGACTTGCGCGGGCTGGAGCGGCACCACGGCCCGCCAGAGCAGGCGGCGGTTCGGCTCCTCGCGGCCGTGCCGCCGGCCCTGCGGCCGCGAGCCGGAGTCGCGCCCGGCAAGTTCGCCGCCTGGGTCGCGGCCGGCCAGGCGGCGCCGGGGAGCCCGCGCGTCGTCACCCCGGACGAGGTCGTCGGCTTCCTGGCCGGACAGCCGGTCGCCTGGCTGCCGCTGCCGCTCGAGACGCTGCGCCGGCTGGAGCGGCTCGGGCTGCGTACGATGGGCGACCTGGCGGCGCTGCCGGCGCACGCGGTCCAGGCCCGCTTCGGGCCGGACGGGCGCCGGGCCTGGGAGCTGGCCTCGGGCCGGGACGACGACGAGGTCCGCCCGCGCGAGCGGCAGGAGACGGTCGTCGAGGAGCTGACCCTGCCGGCGCCCGCGACCAGTCGCGAGACGCTCCTGATCGCACTGCGGCAACTGGTGGCGCGCGCCTTCGGGCGCGCGGTCCTGCGTGGCCGGAGCGTGCGCCAGGCACGGCTGCGCGGGCTCGTCGAGGGAGCCCGTTCGTGGGAGCACGTGATGGTCCTGCGCGAGCCGGTCGGCGGGGAGCGGCTCGTCGAGGCGCTCGGGCACCGGCTGCAGGCGGTCGAGCTCCCCGGCGCGCTGGAGGCGCTCACGCTGGAGCTGAGCGGGCTGACCGCCGAGGCCGTGCGCCAGGAGGCGCTGCTGGGCGCCCGCCCGCACCGGGCCCGCCAGCTCGTCGAGGGGGTCCGCCAGCTCAAGCAGCGCTACGGCACGTCCCCGATCTACCGCATCGTGGAGGTGGAACCATGGTCCCGAATCCCCGAGCGACGCCGCGCGCTGATCAGCTACGACCCCTGAACCGCCCGCGAGCGACGACGATCCGGACCGAGGAGGGCCGTCCATCCCTGGTCGTCGAGGGCGCGCGCCAGCGGCGGGTCGCCCAGGTGCAGGACGTCTGGCGCGTCGACGACGAGTGGTGGCGCAACCCGATCAGCCGGCGCTACTACCGGCTGGTGCTGGAGGACGGGACGCTGCGCACGGTCTACCACGACCTGGTCGCCGACGCCTGGTACGAGCAGGCGTACTGACGCCCGGGCGTCGGCGCGCTCACTCGTTCGAGAACTGCCGGATCATGCCGCCGTCGACGAAGTAGGTCGCGCCGGTGACGTAGGCCGCGTCGTCGGAGGCCAGGAAGACCACCACGCCGGCCACGTCGTCCGGCGTACCGATGCGGGCCATCGGGATAACTGCCTCCAGCGCGGCCACCTTGGCCGGGTCGCTCAGGGTGTCGCGGTTGATCGGTGTCATGATCGCGCCGGGCGCCACGTTGTTGACGGTGATGCCGTAGGGCGCCAGCTCAACGGCAACGGTGCGCATCAGCATGCGCACGCCCCCCTTGGCCGCGCAGTAGGGCGCGTTGCCGGGCATGGTCGCGTCCTCGTGGATCGAGGAGATGTTGATGATGCGGCCGCTGCGCCGTGGCACCATGTAGCGGGCGGCCGCCTGCATACCGAAGAAGACGCCCTTGAGGTTGGTGTGCACGACCAGGTCCCAATGCTCCTCGGTGACCTCGATGAAGGGCGCCTTGATCTCGACGCCGGCGTTGTTGACCATGATGTCGAGCCCACCGAGCTCCGTCTCGCAGCGCCCGACCATGGCCTGCACGTCGGTGCTGGCGCCCATGTCGGCCTGCACCGCGATGGCCTTGCGGCCGAGCCCCTGGATCTGCTGGACGGTGTCCTGGGCGGCGGCCTCCTCGCGGTGGTAGTTGACGCAGACGTCGCACCCCTCGTGGGCCAGCCGGATGGCGATGGCCTTGCCGATGCCGGAGCTGGAGCCGGTGACGAGCGCGACCTTGCCGGTGAGCGGCATGGGCAAATCCCTCCCTCGAACCTCGAAGCGAACCGGACGGGCCGTCGTGGACGCCGAGCGTGACGCGCCGCACTATAGCATGGGGAGGGCGACGGGCTGCGCCGGCCGGCGCCCGCCGGCAGCCAACCTCACCACACGAGGTTGTTCGCTCGCACCAGCTGAGTGAGCAGCGGGCGCAGTTGGGCATCGTCGAGGCGGACAACATCGGCGTCGGTGCAGTGAAGCGCGCTGCGGCCACGCTCGTAGAGTATGACCGCCGACTCGTCGTTGTGCGCGTTGAGGTAGAGGAGGCCGTCGATCGCGTCGAAGTCCACCGCGGTCTCGTAGAAGTACCGCGACCACAGCTGGGACAGGGGATGCTCGCACTTCCCGATGGCCGCGACGGTGCCCGCGCGCATCGCGCCACGTTCGCGCAGGTCCAGCAGGTGCAGTGGCCTCCCGAGCGTCGGCAACGCCACCCGGCGGTCGCCAAACTCGACCACCCCAGTGTCACCGAAGACCTCGACGAGGCAGCTCGAGAGCGCCTGCGACAGGACCGACGACCACCCCGCGTAGTAGACCGCGCGATCCGGGTCGTCGGACGGCGCGTGCTCCGGCCCCGACCCACGATGATGGTCGAAGCGCCGGAGCGGCCCGTAGCCGCGGAAGGTGAGCGATGTCGCACTCCACCGTGCGGGGTCGAAGATCCGGACGAGCCGGCTCCCCGTCCGGAGGTCAAGGAACCGCGGAGCCACCGGACGATCCGGCGGCGGTAGCGCGATCCGCAGCACCTCAGTCGACGCCGACGGCGCGCGCCAGCGCGACCACCCGCTCGAGATCCCCGGCCTTGAGGCACGCGAGCGGCGTCTCGCCGTCGAGTTGCGCGTTAGCCCGAGTCAGCCAGCTGATCCGGGCAATCGAGGAGACGTCGAGGGCCCGAATGACGTCCGGGAGGCCCGCCACGACGCCGTTGTCGCCGTCCGGATCGAACTGCCATGCCGGGAAGCGCCAGGCGCCGTCGTCCAGGACGGCGAGCAGCGTGCCGGCGCGCAGGCGATCGTGGGGCGTCTGGCGCGAGGTCCCGAGCAGCCGCGCCACCTGGGACGCGGTCAGCGTGCCGGCCAGCAACTCCCGGCGGCGGGCGAACGCGCGCATCAGCACGTCGATCTCGGCGGCCACCCGCTCCTCAGCGGTCACCCGCCTCGTACCCATCAGCGCCGCGACGGCCGGTGGCGCCGGCTCGGCGGCCTCACTCAACGCCTGCGCAGCGGCCTCGAGCACGGCCTCGATCCGGTCCGGCTGCAGGGCGTTCAGCCGGTCGGCAAAACGCCGCAGCGTGACGGCGAGCGCCGGTTCGCGTGCCTCGAGCTCGGGCGTGGCTGACATCTGAACGACGGCTGCCATGGAGCACCTCGTTTCCCCCAAATCCACGCCAACGATACGGTATGATGTAAGAGATGTCCACTCGGGATCGGGGATAAATCCGGAACACTCCCCCTCATCCGCTCGCCCTCCGGCACCGTAGAACCGGGGAACGGGTCGCGCGGTAGGATTGCGTCGCGGGTGGACGGGACGGGGCTCGAGCACGGGGAGGGCGAGCATGGCGGCGGAGCACGCGGGGCACGCGGAGCATGAGAACGGGCGCTGGGCCGACGCCCAGCTCGCCGAGGTGGTGGACGAGCCGTACTACCTGCCGGTCGGCGACGAGGTGGCGATCTTCGAGGCGGCCTACCGCCAGCATCTGCCGATCATGCTCAAGGGTCCGACGGGCGTCGGCAAGACCCGCTTCCTGCGCTACATGGCGCACCGGCTTGGCCGCCCGCTCGTCACCGTCGCCTGCCACGACGACCTGACCGCCAGCGACCTGCTCGGCCGCTACTTGATCCGCGGCGACGAGACGGTCTGGATCGACGGGCCGCTCACCCACGCCGTGCGCATCGGCGCCATCTGCTACCTCGACGAGATCGTCGAAGCGCGCAAAGACACGACCGTCGTCATCCACCCGCTGACCGACGACCGCCGCCGGCTGCGCCTGGAGAAGACCGGCGAGCTGCTGGTGGCGCCGCCCGAGTTCCTGCTGGTGATCTCCTACAATCCGGGCTACCAGAGCCTGATGAAGAACCTCAAGCCGAGCACCCGGCAGCGCTTCGTGGCGCTGGATTTCGCCTTCCCGCCCTCGGCGACCGAGGTCGACATCGTGGTACACGAGAGCGGCGTGGATCGTCCGATGGCGCTGGAGCTGGTCAAGCTGGGCGGGCTGATCCGCAACCTGAGCGACTCGGGACTCGACGAACCGGCCAGCACGCGGCTGCTGGTCTATGCCGGCCACCTGATCCGCTCGGGCGTCTCCCCCCGGCGGGCCTGCGAGCTGGCGGTGGCGGCGCCGATCACCGACGACCCCACGGTGCAGGCCGCCGTGCGCGACCTGGTCGCCACGGTCTTCCCGGCCTGAGCGATGCCGAGCTGGCTGAGCCGCCTGCTGCCCACCCGCGGCGACGCCGAGTCCGTCGGGTCTGCCACCACCGCCCTCCCCTTCACGGAGCTCGAGGGCACGCTGGCGCTCTACGTGACGGCCCTCTCGGGCGGCACGCTGCGGGTCAACGCGACCGCGGGCGCGGCGCGCGGCAGCTACTCCGACGGCCGCACGATCTTCCTGCCGCCTGAGATCGACCTGTTCGCGGACCCGTCCGATGCCCGGCGGCTCTACCGGGCGACCGCCGCCTGGAAGGTACTGCAGGTCCGGAGCGGCGGGCTGGATCTCGGCCACCTGCCGGGCTCCGACCGGCCGGGCGTGGCGCTCGCGCTCTACGAGGTGCTGCACGGCGAGTGGCTCGACCGGCGGCTGGCGGCGCTCTGGCCGGGCCTGGCGAGCGATCTCGCTCAGCTGCGCGCCGACGCCCTGAGCCGCCGGGCGGCGCACGACACCGGCGCCGACCCGCTGCCGGAGGCGCTGCTGCGCGCGCTACTGGCGCTGCCGCTCGATGCGCCGGTCGTAGAGACCGACCTGCGGGTCGCGTTGCCCCTCATCGGTCCGGAGCCCTCGCGGCACATCGCCGACGCGGTCGTGAGCGCTCTGACCGCGGACGACCTCGACGCCAGCCGCCGCGTCGCGCTGGACCTCGCGCCGCTGGCGCCCGCCGGCAACGGCGCCGAGCCGGGACCGGCCGTCCACTACCGCGGGCGCATCCGGCCCGACGTCCTGCTCCGGCCGGCGCTGCCGCCGGAGGACGACGAGGTCACGACGAAGGCCGGTGCCGGCGCGCCGCGCGGTACCCGCCGCGACGAGCCGCTCGTCGTCGAGGCGCGCTCGCCCGAGCCACACGCGGTGCGCGACCGGCGCGCGTCGTCGAGCGGCGGGCGCCACGCGATCTCGCTCAGCCTGGGCGACCGCGAGCCGACGCTCACCTTTCAGCAGGTCCCGCTGACCGAGGCGGAGAAGGCCGACGCCGCGCTCTACGACGAGTGGGACTACCGGCAGGGGCTCTACTTGCCGGAGTGGTGCGCCGTGCGCCAGCGGCGGCCGCGCGGCGGCAACGCCGAGCCGGTCGAGCGCATCCTGCGCCGGCACGCGCCGCTGGTGAAGCGGCTCAAGGAGCAGTTCGAGGCGCTGCGCCCCGAGCGGCTGCGCCTGAACCGGCAGTTCGACGGGGACGACCTGGACCTCGACGCCATCGTCGACGACCACGCCGATCGGCGCGCGGGCTTCTCCCCGGGCGAGAAGCTCTACAGCCGCACGCTCGAACGGGAGCGCAATATCGCGCTGGCCTGCCTGGTCGACCTGAGCGGCTCGACCGGCGCCTGGGTGGACGACGACCCGCGCAACGACCAGGTGATCGAGATCACCCGCCGCGCGCTGGTTTTCCTGGCCGAGGCGCTCACCGTGCTCGACGACCGCTACGCCGTCTACGGCTTCAGCGGCGCCACCCGCAAGCGCTGCGACGTGTCGGTGGTCAAGGCTTTCGACGAGACCTACGGCGAGACGGTCAAGGGGCGCATCGCCGGACTGGCCCCCGGCAACTACACCCGCATCGGTCCGGCCGTCCGCCACGCCACGCTGGCGCTGACCCGCCAGCCGGCGCGCCTACGCCTGCTGCTGCTCATCTCGGACGGCCGGCCCAACGACTTCGACGGCTACGGGGGGCGCTACGGCATCGAGGACACCCGCCGGGCGCTGATCGAGGCGCGCCAGAAGGGCGTCGCCACCTTTGCGCTGACGATCGACGCCGAGGCGCGCGACTACATGCCCCACATGTTCGGCCGCAGCCAGTACGTGGTCGTCGAGGACGCCCCGGCGCTGGCGACGAAGCTCGCCGATGTCTATCGCCGCCTGACGCTCCAGTAGCGGAACACCTCGGTGGAGAAAAGGGAGACGGACACCGGTGGGACGCCCGGTGCCCGTCCGTGGAGCGGTGAGTGTGCTCGGTCAGGCGAGCGCCGCCGGCTCGGCGACGACCTCGCTGCGCCCTGATGATCGGGCGAGTCCCGCCGGCTCACCCCGAGCGGGCCGTTGGCCCGCCCTGCGCGCTCACCGGCGACCGTTGCCACGCGGGTGATCCGCGATCTCTCTCGAGCATAGCGGACCTTGGTGGCTGCCGGCATAGCCCGGTTTGGCTAAATTGATCATCCTTTTGGGCTAGGAAGCCCGCCGAGGACCCCGTCGCCACTTCCGGTTGACCCCCTCTGCCGCCAACCGTAGGATTCGCGCGACCCGTGCGGAGGGCCGCGCGGGCGGGGGACGGAGGCGACGTGGAGCGGCGGGGACAGGCGGTCGGCGTCGGGCTGGTCCTCCTGTCGACGCTCGGTTTCGGGGCGGTGCCGACGCTGACCCGGCTGGCCTACGACGCCGGGATCAACGTGCCGACCGCGCTCGCGCTCCGCTTCGGCGCGGCCGCGCTGGTAGCCTGGCCCTTCCTGTTCCTGCGCCGTCAGGGACGACTGCCGCTGCGCAGGCTGGCGGGGCTGATGCTGACCGGCATAGTCTTCGCGGCCAACTCGAGCACTTTCTTCCTGGCCGTGCACCTGGCGCCCGCCGCGAGCGTCGCGGTTATCTTCTACTGCTACCCGGCAATCGTCACGCTGCTGTCGGTGGTCTTCCTGGGCGAGCGGATCACGCCGGTACGCGCCGGTACGCGCCGGCGCCCTGGCACTCGCCATGGCCGGCTGCCTGCTGACGCTGGGCTTCAGCCTCTCGGGTGCCGACGCGCGCGGCATGGCCCTGTCGCTGGTCTCGGCCGTCTTCTACTCGGGCTACATCGTGCTGAGCAGCCGTTTCGCGCGCAATCTCCCGGTGACCGTGGCCAGCACCTGGATCGTGAGCGGTGTCGCCCTGACCTTCCTGGTCTACGGGTTGATCAGCGGCTCGCTCGACCTCGGCTTCCCGGTCCGGGGCTGGCTGGTGATGGCAACGATGGTTGCGGTGGCGACGGTGCTGGCCGTGTTCAGCTTCCTCGGCGGCGTCCTGCGACTGGGCCCCTCGAAGGCCGCCATCGTCGGCACGGTCGAGCCGGTAGTGGCCGTCGCGCTGGCGGCGGCCGTCCTCGGCGAGCGGCTGGGACCGGCGCAGATCGCCGGCGGGCTGGCGATCGTCGCGGCGGTGCTGGCGCTGCGTCTGCCGGGCGCGACCGCCGCTCCGCTGCCGGCTCCGCTGCCGTAGGAGTGAGCCCGTTGCCCGGAGACGCCGTACCCCGTACGATGCAGCCCTCGTAGCGAGTGCCGCGCCGACGCGCGGCGACAGGGAGGAGCGCCCCGTGCCGGTCGACTGGCAGAGCACCCGCGCTGAGGTCACACGTCACCTGCAGGAACTGATCCGCTTCAACACCGTCAACCCGCCGGGCAACGAGACCCAGGCCGCCGCGTACCTGGCCCGCGCGGCGGAGGGGGACGGCATCGAGGCCCGCGTCGAGGAGAGCGCGCCCGGGCGCGGCAACTTCGTCGCTCGCATTCGGGGTGAGGGACGCGGCCGGCCGCTGCTCTTGATGGCGCACAGCGACGTCGTCAGCGTTGAGCCGGAGAAGTGGACGCACGACCCGTTCGGCGGCGAGGTCGTCGGCGAGCAGGTCTGGGGCCGCGGCGCGGTCGACACCAAGGACCTGGTCGCCTGCGAACTGATGGTCATGCTGCTGGTCAAGCGACAGGGGCTGACGCTCGACCGCGACTTGATCATGTGCACCTTCGCCGACGAGGAGGCCGGCGGCCACTATGGCGCCGACTGGATGTGGCAGAACCGGCGCGAACTGATCGACGCCGAGGTCGCGATCAACGAGGGCGGCGGCTTCGCCGTCGACATCGCCGGTCATCGCTTCTACCTCTGTCAGACCGGGGAGAAGGGCGGCGCGCGGATGCGGCTGACCGCCCGGGGCGCGGCCGGGCACGCCTCGATGCCGCTGCCCGACACCGCCATGCTCCACGCGGGGCACGCCGCCATCGCGCTGACGGAGCACACCTTCCCCACCGTCATGACCGAGACGGCGACCCGCATGCTGCGCTCGATCGCCGCGACGGTGGGCGGGGACCTCGAGCGGCAGGTCGACACCGTGCTGGCCGACCCACGCTGGGAGAACCTGGCGCGCCTGCCGCTGGATGAGACCCAGCGGCGCATGCTCTACGCCGGGACACGCAACACCGCGGTGCCGACGATCATCCACGGCGGCCACCGCATCAACGTCATCCCGTCCGAGATCGAGATCGACGTGGACGGCCGGATCCTGCCCGGGCAGAGCCCGGAGGACTTCGCCGAGGCGGTGCGCGCGGTCGTCGGCCAGGACGCGCAGGTCGAGCTGACCAGCCGCGGCGGCGGGCTGGAGGCGGACCCCGGCTCACCCCTGTTCGAGACGATCGGCTCGGTGATCGGCGAGCTCGACCCGGGCGCGGCGGTCGTGCCGTTCCTGGTACCGGGCGGCACCGACGCCAAGTCGCTGCCGGGGGTCAAGGTCTACGGCTTCATGCCCACGCGCTACCATCCGGAGGAGTTCGACCTGGCCCACGGGCACGACGAGCGCGTCTCGATCGACAACCTGGACTTCGGCACGCGGGCGCTGTACGAGATCGTCACCCGCTACTGCGGAGCACGCGGCGCGCGGTAGCCATCGACCCATGGGTACGGTGTGCGAGCAACGGCGGGTTTGATACCCGGCCCATACAGGGACGGCGGACCGGATGCGAGGACTGGTCCTGTTCGACATCGACGGCACGCTGTTGCGGCCGGGTGACCGCGACCACCACGCGGCCTTCGTCTACGCGATGGAGCACGTCTACGGGCTACCGGCGACGCTGGAGGGCGTGCCGCTGGCGGGCATGCTCGACAGCCAGATCGCGCGGCTCGCCCTGAGCCGGCACGGCCTGCCCGAAGCCGAGATCGACGCCCAACTGGCCGAGATGATCGCGATCATGGGCGAGCACTACGCGGCGGCGGTGGCCAGGCTGAGCCGCCTGGAGCGGGTGCTGCCCGGGGTGGCCGAGGTCGCGGCCGGGCTGCGCGACGCCCACTTCGCGCTGGGCGTGTTGACGGGCAATGCCGAGGCCGTCGCCCGCGTCAAACTGGAGGCCTCCGACCTCGACCGTTTCTTCCCCATCGGCGCCTACGGCGACACCGCGCGCGAGCGTGGGCACCTGGTCGAGGCGGGCCTGGCCGCCGCCGCACGGCACTTCGGAATCGCCTTCCGACCGGATCAGACGGTGCTGGTCGGTGACACGCCACGGGACGTCGAGGCGGCACGCCTGGGCGGCACCCGGGTGCTGGCCGTGGCGACCGGTCGCTACGGCGTCGACGAGCTGGCGGACCATGCGCCGGACGCCGTCCTCCCCAACCTGGGTGACCCGCCGCGGGTCGTCTCGGTGATCGAGGAGCTGGTCGGCGTCGAGATCCAGTACTGAGTGGCGTCCGCCGATCCTCAACCCGGCCGGCTTTGGGCGCGAACTCCGACGACGGTGCCGCAACCGTCGGGACCGCGCACCGCGACCGTCGCCCGCTTTCGCACGCCCCGCACCCTGCGGTACGATGGGCACGCGTGCCGGGGTCTCCACGGCCGCTCCGCCGGCGGCGGGCCCCGGGCGGCCGCGGGTGGCAGGGATGAGCGGAGCCGGGACCGAGACTGGCGAGTGAGGATGACGGACTTCGGGGAGACCAACGAGGCGCTAGTCCGGCTGCGCAAGGAGCACGCGCTCGCCGGGCTGAGCGAGGACGACCTGGACCCGGATCCCTTCAGGCAGTTCGAGGGCTGGCTGCGCGAGGCGATGGACAACGGCGTCGCAGAGGCCAACGCGATGGTGCTGGCCACCGCGACTCCAGGCGGGCTCCCCTCAGCCAGGGTGGTACTGCTGCGCGGCTTCGACGAGCGGGGCCTGGTCTTCTACTCGAACTACGACAGCCACAAGGGCCAGGAGCTCGCCGTCAACCCCCACGTGGCCGCGGTCTTCCACTGGGTCGATCTCGGCCGCCAGGCGCGCGTCGAGGGCACCGCCGCGCGGGTCTCCACCGAGGAGTCGGAGGAGTACTTCCACAGCCGCCCCGTCGGCAGCCAGCTCGGCTCGTGGGCCTCGCGCCAGAGCCGGGTCATCGCGGGCCGCGAGGTGCTCGAGGAGCGCCTGCGGCAGCTGGAGCAGGAGTTCCCGGACGGCCGAATCCCCTTGCCACCGTTCTGGGGAGGGTTCCGCATCACGCCCCGGGCCTTCGAGTTCTGGCAGGGACGCCCCAGCCGACTGCACGATCGCTTCCGCTACGCGCGGCAGCCCGACGGTGCCGGCTGGTGCGTCGAGCGGCTCTCGCCGTAGCCCGCGCGCGTCGTGGCACGGGCCGCGCGGGATTCCCCCGGGGCAGGGCACGACATGGACGTCGACCCAACCCCGCCGAGGGCAATGAGGAGTGTGAGATGGCGCAGACACACGCAATCCGGTTGAGTCCGGACGAGATCCACCGGCAGGCGCGCAAGTTCTGGCTGGGTCAGGGACTGAGACTCGCGCTGGACGAGCCGAACCGGCTCCGCTTCACCGGGGGCGAGGGCTCCGTCGAGCTGGCAGTCCGGCCCGACACGAACAACCAGGTGCGGCTGACGATCGACAACCAGGGCTACGAGCAGGAGATCCAGAAGTTCCGGGCCATACTCGCCCGACAGGCCACCGCGGAGACCAATATGGGCTGAGCCGGAGCCGGCGGCAGGATGCGACAGGCAATGAGAGCGGGGCGCCCCTTGGGGCGCCCCGCTGCGCGACGGCGAATGCGTGCCGGCCGTCAGTACAGCTCGAGGTAACGATCGACCTCCCACTTGGTGACGTGCCGGCGGAAGCTGTCCCAGTCCTGCTGCTGCGCCTCGGTCAGGCGCTCGAACACGTGGTCGCCGAGGGCGTCGCGGACCACGTCGTCGTCCTGCAGCTCGGCGATCGCCTCGCCCAGCGTGGCCGGCAGCGTGCCGACGTTGCGTCGGCGCAGGTCCTCGTCGGTGAAGTGGTACAGGTTCTCCTCGATCGGCTCCGGCAGCGGCAGCTCGTTCTCGATGCCGTCCAGGCCGGCGGCCAGCATGACCGCGTACACCAGGTACGGGTTGGCCGACGGGTCCGGGCAGCGCAGCTCGAGCCGCGTCGCCGCCGTGCGTCCGGCACGGATCATCGGGACGCGGATCAGCGCGGAGCGGTTCTGGCGCGCCCAGCTGATGTACACCGGCGCCTCGTAGCCCGGCACCAGCCGCTTGTAGGAGTTCACCAGCGGGGCCAGCACGGCCGACATGCCGCGCGCGTGGTAGAGCTGGCCGGCGATGAAGTGCTTGGCGAGCTTGGACAGCCCGTAGGCGTCGTCGGCGTCGACGAAGGCGTTGCTGCCGCTTTCCAGGAAGGCGAAGCTCTGGTGCGTGTGCATGCCCGACCCGTTGATGCCCTCGACCGGCTTGGGCATGAAGGTCGCGTGCAGGCCGTGCTGCTGGGCGATGGCCTTGAGCGTGTACTTGAAGGTCACCGCCTGGTCGGCCGTCGTGAGCGCGTCGTTGTACTCGAAGTCGATCTCGTGCTGGCCGATCGCCACCTCGTGATGCCCGGCCTCGACCTTGATCCCCAGCTCGCGCAGCGCGCGGATCATGTCCTTGCGCACGTCGGAGGCCAGGTCGGTCGAGATGTCGAAGTAGCTGCCACGGTCGTGCGGCAGCGGGTCGATGGCGCCGCTCTCGGACTTGAAGAGGAAGAACTCCAGCTCCGGGCCGGTGTTGTAGCGGTAGCCCAGCTTCGCCAGCCGGTCGAGCTGGCGCAGCAGCACTGCCCGCGGATCGCCGCTGAAGAGGTCGCCGTTCGGGCTGTAGACCCAGCAGATCACCCGCGCCGTGGTGTTGCGACCGCGCTCCCAGGGGATGACGTTGAACGTCGCCAGGTCCGGCATCAGGAACATGTCGCTCTCGGCGATGCGGGCGAAGCCGGCGATCGACGAGCCGTCGAACCACTGGCCATGCTCGATGACGTCTGGGAAGATCTCGAACGGGATCGTCACGGCCTTGACGATGCCCATGACGTCGGTGAACTGCAGATTGACGAACTCCACGCCTTCCTCGCGGGCGCGACTGAGCACGTCCTCCGCGCTGGGCGTGGGTGCCAGTCGAAACGTGGGGACTACATCCAGAACCACTCGTTCGCCTCCTCCGCGTTGCCGGTCCGCCAGTCTCCGTTCGGGGATGGCCCGATCCG
>DATKRJ010000377.1:0-30258 GCA_035532355.1 Thermomicrobiaceae bacterium
AGACTCCAGCGAATGCCGCGGCGGAAGAGCGGGTGGTCGTCGACGATCAGGATTCCCACGCGATTCACAGTCTGCCGTCCCCTCAGGTTGGCACGGCGGCGCCCGACGCGCCCTCGCGCTGCGCGTCTATTGTCGCCGCAACCAGCGGGATCTCAAGAGTGACGTCAGTCCCCTTTCCCGGGGAACTGCGCACGCGGAACTTGCCGCCGATCACCTCGGCGCGCTCCCGCATCCCGGCCAGGCCGAGCCCGCCGGCAGACGACGGATGCACGGTTGTCGGGCGGAAGCCGGTGCCGTCGTCCTGGATGCGCACCACGACCAGGTCGGGCCGCGCGGCGATCGACACCGACACCCGGCTGGCCCGAGAATGGCGATGCACGTTCTGCAGCGACTCCTGGATGACGCGGAAGGCAGTCAACTCCTGCTCCGGGGTGAGGCGCGGCATCCGCATTGGGAGCGCGAGCTCGACCTCCGACGAGAAGTAGCTGCGGTAGGTCTCCACGTAGTGTTCGATGGTCCCCACAAGTCCGCGCTGATTGAGCATGGTCGGACGGAGATCGAAGATGAAACGGCGCAGCTCGGTCAGCCCCTCGCGCATCGCGGTCTTGACCCGCTCGATCTCGCTCACGGCGCGCTCGGCGCCCGTGGGGGAGGTCTGGCGCAGCGAACGCTCGATGAACTCCAGCCCAATGATGGCGTTGGCCAGCACCTGAGCCGGGCCGTCGTGGATCTCTCGGGCAAGCCGCCGGCGTTCGTCCTCCTGCGCCCGGATCATGGCCTGGCGGATCGTCAGCCGCTGCGCCTCATCCACCCCCAGCAGCTCGCCCTCGGAGCGAAACTGCTGACGGCTCGCGGTAAGCACGTGGCCGAAGTCCGTCAACTGCCGGTAGAGGGCCGAGACTCGGGTATACTCCTGCGCCAGATGGTCCTCTTGCCGGTGAAGCTCTCCGGTCCCACGACCGCGTGGCCGGCTCCGGTCTCCCGCCACCAGGCGGTCGAGCGCACGTTCCTCGATCGTGTTCTGAACGTGTGCGCGCTCCGCCTCGAGGACCGCGAGCAACGCCCGCAGCTCCGCGGAAGCGTCCGCCAGCCGGACTTCGGTGGTTTCGATACTGTCGTCGACGCTCTGCTTGACGCGGCTGACAACTTCCGGGAGACTGCCTGACACCCGTCGTCCCCATCCCTACGTCCGGCCGCGTCCCGGAATCTACTAGGAAGCGACCCACGTACCAGCGCGCGGTCAACCGGTACCGCGTCGGCCTGTGACCAGTATAGCACGGGCATTACGAGGGTCAAGGGCATTGCCCGTACGTACGCATGTACGGACATGACAACGCCGGGAGGGGTCGAGTGAACAGGATCGGACTCATCACCATCGGCCAGGGGCCGCGTGACGATGTCGTGGCGTCGATGTTCGACGCCCGACCGCCGGCCGGACTGCTGCAGGCGGGGGCACTGGATCTCCTCGACGACGACGCTATCGGCAGGCTGGGGCCGCGGCCGGGCGACGACCCGCTGGTCACGCGCCTGGGTGACGGCCGCGAGGTCGAGATCGCCGAGGGTCGGATCGTCGAGCATCTGCAGGGGGCGTTGGATCGGGTAGTGGACGCCGGCGCCGGGATCGTCGTGGTGCTGTGCACGGGTGAGTTCCCGGAACTACGCAGCCGCGTCCCGATTATCTTCCCGGATCGACTGCTCCGCGGGACGGTGGACGCGCTCTTGCCGGCCGGAGTCCTCGGCGTCCTCATGCCGCATCGCGGCCAGGGCTCGCTGATGTCCCGGAAGTGGGCGACCGCGACGCGTTCGATCGCCTGTGCCGTAGCCTCGCCCTACACTGAGTCGTCGGTGCTGGCAATGCGCGCGCGTGAGCTCGCGAGCCGGGACGTCGATCTCATCGTCATGGACTGCATGGGATACGACCGCCGGATGAAGTCCGCCGTGGCCGCGGCCGTGGGCCTACCGACCATGCTCGCCAATCGACTGGTCGGCCGGATCGTCGAGGAGATCGCCGAGCGCTAGACGCCGGCACGCGCCGCGAGGGTCCAATTCACGGACGACGCCTGGCCCGGAGCCACCAGGCCGTTACCTTCCAGCCGCTGCACACATGCCGTCGCCATGAGGACGCCCACGCCCGCGGCCGCGGCCAGATCGGCGATACTGCGGGGCCGATCGAGCAAGTCAAGGAACAGCGCGTCCTCCTCGGTGTCCACCATTACCTCCGATGAGCGCCGCCAAACCGTGTTGCGGCCGAACCCGTCGCGACCCGCGCGGTAGACCTCCTCCTCCCAGCGCGCACCGTTGAGGATCAACTGCTGCGGCGACTGATTGAATCGGAGCGGCGCAACCTTGGGAATGACGTCCACCTCGGCGATGAAGGCGCCTTCACGCCAGAGGAGCATCGGGTAGATCAGCTCCTCGATCTGCCGCTCGACGAACCGGTCCCAGGCCAGCGGCGTGAGCAGCGCCCGCGCGATCAGGCTTAGACCAACGTAGCTGTCGTTGGCGTCCATCAGGTCGACCTGTCGGCGCACGTCTGGGCTCAACCATTCGATACTCCGCAGCTCGCCGACCAGGCTCCAGTCCTCCGCGCCTACGCCGCTGACGTGCCCGCGATCGAAGTAGATAAGGTGGCTGCCGGATTCGCCATGAACGGTGATCGTGCCGCTCTTGACCGCGATCTGGTAGAGCTGCATGAGATCGGCGACGGAGAACTCACGCAGGTTTCCTCGCATCACACGCCTCTCTCCGCGCAGCCCGCGTCCGCCCGCGTCTCGGTGGAGTATCGACGGCGAAGATCATTGACACGCACGTTCAGCACGTCCCGCAGCATCAGCAGCGCGTCGAGCCCGGGACGGACCTTGCTGCCCGCGACGTGGTGCCAGGTGACGGGGAGCTCGCACATCCGATAGCGCCCCTTGCGCGCCAAAAAGAGGATCTCGACGTCGAATCCGGTGACAAGGGGGCCGCGCAGCGCGCCGGACGTGTCGCGGTAGAGGCGGGAACGCGTGAACAGGTCACGCGCCACCTGACGGCGAAAGGCTTTGAAGCCGCATTGGGTGTCACTGATTCCGCGGACGACCAGCAGCCGCACCGCGTAGTTGTAGGCGCGGCCCATCAGGTGGCGGTAGAACGGCTCCCCGAGCCGACGGGCCCCGGCACCCTCGCGAGTCCCGATCACGACTTCCCAGCCCGACGCGATCAGGTCTCGGACTCGGTCGACGTACGCGATGGGAGTTGAGAGATCGGCATCGGTGAACACGACGACATCGCCTTCGGCCGCCAGGACACCGTCGCGGACGGTGGCGGCCTTCCCCCGATGCGGCAGGCGCAGGTGTCGCACCGTCGGCGCCAGCGCGGCCGCGCTAGCGATGGCGGGTGTGGCGTCCTCGCTTCCGTCGTCTGCCACAATAATCTCCCAGGAGTAGTCGCGGGTGCGCAAGAACTCGATGACCGCAGTGAGCGTAGCCGGCAGCCGGTCGGCCTCGTTGTAGGCCGGGATGACGACCGACAGGGCAGGAGGTGACTCCCCGTCGGGCATGTCAACGCCGCGACCTGGCTCCTGGGTCGGCTCGGTCTTGACCGCCTCGATTGGCTCCATTAACCCGCGGACCCGTTTCCTCCCACTGGTGCGATTGTATCAACTCCCTGGCGGGTGCCCGACGACCCGACGGTCCCAGTTTTCCTCGGTCCATCGCGGAGAATCCCAATGGATCCTGGGGCCAGGGGCCGCGGTCGAGGTTCGATCCACCCGGTCCCACGCTCCCTGGTCGACCAGCGCCGCCGGGAACTCACCCGGGCGTCGGGCGGTCAACCCGGCCCGGCGCGCCGCTGCCTGCACGGGAGGACAGGTTCCAAACAGGTGTTCGACCCTGGTAGAATAGCGGTCTGCGGTCGAACGTTCGCACCTGCAGCGCAGCACGGAGTCGCCATGGCCGTCGAGAAGATCGTCGTGCGCGGGGCGCGCGAGCACAACCTCAAGAACATCGATGTCGAGATCCCGCGCGACAAGATGGTAGTCATCACCGGGCTATCCGGCTCCGGAAAGTCGAGCCTCGCTTTCGACACGATCTATGCCGAGGGGCAGCGACGCTACGTGGAGTCGCTCTCCGCCTACGCGCGGCAGTTCCTGGGGCTGATGGAGAAGCCGGACGTCGATCTGATCGAGGGTCTCTCGCCGGCGATCTCCATCGACCAAAAGAGCGCCAGCCGCAACCCCCGCTCGACAGTCGGCACCGTCACCGAGATCTACGATCACCTCCGGCTCCTGTTCGCCCGGATCGGCCATCCGCACTGCCCGCAATGCGGGCGGCCTATCACTCAGCAGTCTGTCCAGCAGATGGCAGAGCAGGTCCAGGCGCTGCCCGAGGGAACACGGCTGCTGATCCTAGCCGCGCTGATCAAGGACCGCAAGGGCGAGCACCAGGGTGTGCTGGATGAGGTGCGTCGCGGCGGCTTCGCCCGCGTCCGGGTCGACGGCCAGGTCCGCGAGGTCGAAGACACGGTCGCGCTCGAGCGCTACAAGCGGCACACCATCGAGGTCGTGGTCGATCGCTTCGTCGTGCGCCACGAGAGCGAGGACGATCAGCACGCGGCGCGGATCCGCCTGATCGACTCACTCGAGACCGCATTGAAGCTCGGCGGCGGCGTGGCGACCGCGTCGATCATCGACGGTGACGAGATCCTCTTTTCCGAGCGCTTCGCCTGCGCTCATTGCGGCACCAGCTTCAGCGAGCTCGAGCCGCGCAGCTTCTCGTTCAACAGTCCCCACGGCGCGTGCCCGGACTGCGATGGCCTCGGCGTGCGCATGGAGTTCGATCCAGAGTTGATCGCCCCCGATCCGGACCGCACGCTGTCCGGCGGAGCGATCGCGCCATGGTCCAAGGTGGGCCGGGACGGCACCGCCTGGTACCACGCGGTCCTGACCGCGCTGGCGATCAAGCATGGCTTCGGCATGGATCATCCGTTTCGGGACCTCTCAGCGGACGTCCGCGACCTGATCCTGAACGGACGGGCGGGAGAGCGCGCCACCGTCGAGTACCGCTCGCGCAGCGGCCGAGCCCGCGCCTATCAGGTCGACTACGAGGGTGTGATCCCGAACCTGCGCCGGCGCTACCAGAGTACGTCGTCGGACTACGTGCGGGCCGAGATCGAGCAGTACATGTCGGCTCGCCCCTGCCCCACCTGCGGCGGGGCCCGCCTCAAGCCGGAGAGCCGCGCCGTGACCATCGGCGAGCGCTCGATCGTCGACGTCTCCAGGATGGCGGTGACCACCGCGCTCGACTTCTTTCAACTGCTGGCCGACGAGTCGCGTCCGCAGCCGGTTCTGGGCGCGCGGGAGCGTCTGATCGCGCGCCAGGTGCTCAAGGAGATCCGCGAGCGACTGAGCTTCCTGGTCGACGTGGGGCTCGACTACCTGACGCTCGACCGGGCCGCGGCGTCCCTCTCGGGCGGCGAGGCGCAGCGGATTCGACTGGCGACCCAGATCGGCAGCCGGCTGATGGGGGTGCTCTACATCCTCGATGAGCCCAGCATCGGGCTGCACCATCGCGACAACGAGCGGCTGATCCGAACGCTGCTGCGGCTGCGCGACCTCGGGAACACGCTCATCATCGTGGAGCACGACGAGGAGACGATGCGCGCCGCCGACTGGATCATCGACATCGGTCCCGGCGCCGGCGAGCACGGCGGACACGTGATCGCCGAGGGCACGATCGACGACATCCTGCG
Organism: Thermomicrobiaceae bacterium; assembly: GCA_035532355.1. Taxonomy (GTDB): domain Bacteria; phylum Chloroflexota; class Chloroflexia; order Thermomicrobiales; family Thermomicrobiaceae; genus DASSZN01. Next base: position 5,728 of record DATKRJ010000377.1, read on the forward strand.
GACGCCGGGTTCGCTCACCGGGCAGTTCCTGAGCGGCCACCGCAAGATAGAGATCCCGCGCCAGCGACGTCCCGGCAACGGTAAGCGACTCGGCATCCGGGGGGCGATCGAGAACAACCTCAAGGGCATCGACGTCGACATCCCGCTGGGCACGTTCGTCTGCGTGACCGGCGTGTCGGGCTCGGGCAAGAGCACGCTGATCATCGACACGCTCTACAAGCGTCTGGCCCAGGTGCTGCACCGCGCGAAGGATCGCGCCGGTCGCTTTGGAGAGATCGTCGGAATCGAGTACCTTGACAAGGTCATCGACATCGACCAGAGCCCCATCGGGCGAACGCCACGCTCCAACCCGGCGACGTATACCGGTGCGTTCACTCCGATTCGCGAACTCTTCGCGTCGCTGCCCGAAGCCCGCGCGCGCGGGTACAAACCCGGCCGCTTCTCCTTCAACGTCAAGGGCGGCCGCTGTGAGGCGTGCCAGGGTGAGGGCATCATCGCGATCGAGATGCAGTTCCTGCCGGACGTCTACGTGCCATGCGAGGTATGCCACGGCCAGCGCTACAACCGCGAGGCACTCGAGGTCCGCTACCGCGGCAAGAGCATCGCCGACGTGCTGGACATGACGGTCGAGGAGGGAGTCGGGTTCTTCGAGAACATTCCGGCGATCCGCAACAAGCTTCAGACGCTCTTCGACGTCGGGATGGGCTATATCCATCTGGGCCAGCCGGCCACGACCCTATCGGGCGGTGAGGCACAGCGAATCAAACTCTCCGCCGAGCTCAGCCGGCGCGCGACCGGCCGGACGCTCTACATTCTGGACGAACCCACGACCGGCCTGCACTTCGCGGACATCGAGCGACTGTTGAGCGTGCTCCAGCGACTGACGGACGCCGGCAACACCGTGCTGGTCATCGAGCACAATCTCGACGTGATCAAGTCGGCCGACTGGGTCATCGATCTGGGCCCGGACGGTGGCAACGCGGGCGGCGAGGTCGTGGCCGCGGGCACCCCGGAGCAGGTTGTTGAGGTGGGGCGCTCCTACACCGGGGAGGCGCTACGCGGGGTGCTATCCGCCGAGGCGGTGGCAGCGGACTGACGGGCGCCCTGGCGCTGGTGCGCTCGTTGCCTTGGTTCGCCGGTGTGCCCCTTGCTATCATAGGGGCGCCGTTGGCATCCCCGGCGACGTGAACCGGCAGGTAGGGGCACAGCACGTTGGACGACCACCTACAATACCAACCCAGCCATACGGTTCACCTCAACGGGCACCACCCCGTCCTCGTTCTGAACCACAACTACGAGCCGTTGAACGTCTGCAACATCCGCCGCGCCATCGTCCTGGTGCTGAGCGGCAAGGCGGAGATCCTCGAGGAATACGACGTCGCCGTCACCTCGCCGAGCCGCCGGTTCGACGCACCGTCGGTCATCCGCCTGGTGTACCTGATCCGCCGGCCCCGACCGCGGGTCAAGCTGTGTCGACGCGAGATCTTCATCCGCGACGAGTACACCTGCCAGTACTGCGGCAGCCGTACTATCGACCTGACGATCGACCACGTCATCCCGCGTTCGCGGGGCGGCCAGCAGACGTGGGAGAATCTGGTCAGCGCCTGCCGCACTTGCAACCACCGCAAGGGCGGCAAGACGCTGACCGAGGCGCGACTGGCGCTGCGACGCGAGCCATACGAGCCACGGCCTGGGCGCTACTACACCATCCAGCGGGCCCTGAACGCGCGGGTGAGCGACGGCTGGATAAAGTTCATTCCAGGGATCGAGCATCCTGCCGGTTCGAGTAGTGCTAGCGGCTGAGCGGGCGCGGCTGACGAGCCGCCGACGACGCCCGCTTCGGCCCTACCCGAGTAGGGTCGTTTTATTTGCGGCGGTTGGACACCTGGAGGGCGGACGATGATCGACCTGCGCCTGATCCGTGAGCACCCCGACGAAGTCCGCGAGGCGATCGCCACGCTGAACACCCCGGCGCCGATCGACGAAATCCTCGTGCTCGACGAGCGTCGCCGGACGATGCTGGCAGAGGTGGAGGAGCTCAAAGCGCGGCGGAACGTGGGGTCGAAGGCGATCAGCCGGCTGCCGGCCGGGACGGACCGCGAGGCTCGCATCGCCGAGATGCGCGCCGTCGGCGAGCAGATCCAGCAACTCGACGCGGCGGTGTCCGCCACGGATGCGGCCCTCACGTCGCTCCTCCTCCAGGTGCCCAACCTCCCCGATCCCGACGTGCCGCTCGGGCCGGACGAGTCGGCGAACGTGGTCGTCCGCCACTGGAGCGAGCCGCGCGAGTTCCCCTACCCCGTCCGGCCGCACTGGGAGGTGGCCGAGGACCTCGGCCTGATCGACTTCGCCCGTGGGGTGAAGGTGGCCGGCTCGCGCTTCTACTTCCTGCGCGGCGATATGGCACGTCTGCAACGCGCGCTGGCGACCTGGATGCTCGAGCTCCACACTCGAGAGCACGGCTACTTCGAGGTCTACCCTCCGATGCTCGTCCGCCCCGAGTCGCTCGTCGGCACAGGCAGCCTGCCCAAGTTCGGCGACGCCCTTTACACCGACAGCCTGTCGGACCTCTGGCTCATTCCGACCGCCGAGGTGCCGGTGACGAACCTCCACCGCGAGGAGATCCTGGAAGCGGGCACGTTGCCTCGGAACTACGTGGCGCAGTCGACCTGCTTCCGACGCGAGCAGTTGTCGGCGGGGCGAGACGTGCGCGGCATCAAGCGCGTCCACCAGTTCGAGAAGGTGGAGATGGTTAAGATCGTGGAGCCGGAGACATCCAACGCCGAGCTGCAGTCGCTGCTCGGCAACGCCGAAGACGTGCTGCAGAGGCTGAACCTGCCCTACCGGGTCATCCAGATGTGCACCGGCGACCTGGCCTTTCAGGCGGCCAAGAAGTTCGATCTGGAGGCCTGGGCGCCCGGTAGCCAGGACTGGCTCGAGGTCTCGTCGTGCTCCAACTTCCGGGACTTCCAGGCGCGTCGGGCGCGCATTCGGTACCGTCCGGGTGAGGGTGAGCGCCCGCAATACGCGCACACGCTGAACGGCTCCGGGCTCGCGCTCCCGCGGACGCTGATCGCGATCATGGAGAACTACCAGCGTGAGGACGGCAGCTTCGAGGTGCCGCAAGTGCTGCGGCCGTACCTGGGCGGTCAGGAGGTCATCGGACGCCAGCCAGCGCTGTAGCGACGGGGCCTGTGCCACAAATGCGGACCGACGTCCGCCGTCACCCGAGACGACTCGAGCGACGGCGCGAGCGGTGCGTCACGACGCGGGGCCGATGATTCGACGGTGCGGCTCAGCAATCTGCACGACCCGTTCGTCCAGCAGGGTACGGAGGGACTCGGCGTCGTCCTCCTGCAGGTCTACGGACCCGCCTCCCGCGTAGAAGACCTGCGCGAGTAGCGGCCGCTCGTTCAGGTGCACCTCGACCACGTTCGCCAGGTTGATGAACCGTGAGCCGATCCGAACCCACTCCGTCATCGTGACACCTCCTCGGCACCGTCCCCGTTGGAGCACGCCGGCCATCGCGTGACGTCGGCCGGTCCCTGTCCCCGGTGTAGGGCCGCCACCGTGCGAGACGCACAACAACCCCAGTCGCGGCGTACCAGGATCGTGTCAATTCGACGCCCGGGACAGGCAGCGACCGGGTTGCTCGGAGCCGGCACAGCGGTTACACTCTGGGTTGCGGGAACTCCGCAGGTGAAATTCTGCGGTGAGAGTGACCTGGCCATCACGCGGAGAGGTGGCCGAGCGGCTTAAGGCGGCTGTCTTGAAAACAGCAGGGTGATGAGCCCCGGGGGTTCGAATCCCTCCCTCTCCGCCGCGCAGACCAGGGAAGGTGCCAGAGTGGTCGAATGGGGCCGCCTGCTAAGCGGTTGAGCCCCTTAAACGGGCTCCCCGGGTTCGAATCCCGGCCTTCCCGCCACCAGACGGTTCGAGCCGGCCCCAGCGGTCGGCTCGAACCGTCTGGTCGACCGGTGGCCGGAGCCTTGCGTTGTATAATCCCCGTGGGACTGGACGTGTATCGCCATTCGGCGACTTGATAGGCGCACCGAGGCACCATGGTAGAGCCGGGGCTAACGACACGTCTGCGGCAGCACTCGCGCCGCTCGGGGATGATGGTCGGCTTCAGTATGCTCGTCACCATCCTCATCCTCATCGCCGGGTTCATCTGGATCTACGTGCGCATGGGTCCCCTTCTGAGCGACTTCATCCCCAGCCAGGCCGCTGCCGGTGCCGCCAGCCCGGTTAGCCAGGTCAGCGCCGCGGCCACACCCGGCAACGCCACGCCCCAGGCAGCGGGCCAGGCGGCCACGCAGCCGACCGCAGTGCCGCAAACGCCGACGCCGGTGTGGCAGGCCACCCACCGGGTCGCTCCGGGCGGGGCCTCGAGTGGGCCAAACATTTACTTCCGTTCGGGGCCGTCGACAGCGTCGACGCCACTGACCGCGCTCCCCCCCGGGACAGAGTTGAAGTTCCTGGGCAAGACCCAGCCTGAGGGCGGTGTCACCTGGATGCAGTTTGAGCGACAGGATGGGTTGATCGGCTGGATCCGAAACGTCGACGTCGTCGCCATCCAGGCGTAGCACCCGCCCCGACGTCGCCTCGGTTTCGCTCCGACCCGGCGGCCCGCGCACCGAGACCGCGGGAGCTTTGCTATACTTGGCGCCATCACGGACGGTTTCTTCCACCAACCACACGAAGGACGCGCAATGCAGAGAGTCTCGATCGTCGGGCTGGGGTTGATCGGATCCTCGATCGGGCTCGGGCTGCGACGCTGGGCGACCAAGAGTGGCAAGCGGGAATCGGTCATCGAGGTGACCGGTTTTGACACGAGCCTCGACGTCCAGAACTACGCCAAGAAACTCGGTGCGGTCGACCGCACCGACTGGAACCTGACCAAAGCCGTCGAGCGGGCCGACCTGATCATCATCGCCACGCCGGTAGGGGCCGTTCGAGAGCTGTTCGAGGTCATCGCGGAGCATGGCAAGCAGGGCGTGGTAGTCACCGATACCGCCAGCACCAAGGCCGGCGTGATGGCGTGGGCCCAGGAGCTCCTGCCGAGCACGGTGAACTTCATCGGCGGGCACCCCATGGCCGGCAAGGCGCAGAGCACTGAGGCGGCCGAGGCCGACCTCTTCAAAGATGCGACGTGGTGCGTTTCGCCGCTGGTCAGCGCCAGCGAGGAGGCGGTCCAGACGGTCCTGGGGCTGATTGCGGCGCTTGGCGCGGAGCCGCTCTTCCTGGATCCGCACGAGCACGACGGATTCGTGGCCGGCATCAGCCACCTCCCATTCCTGCTGTCCGTCGCCTTGATGCGTTCGGTCAGCTCCGACCCGTCATGGCGTGACGTGCGCCAGCTGACGGCGGGCGGGTTCCGTGACGTCTCGCGCCTGGCCGCGGGAAGCCCGGTGATGTACCGCGACATCTGCGCGACGAACCGCGAGAACATCGTCCGTTGGGCCGACACCGCCATCTCCGAGATGCAGCACCTGCGCGACCTCGTCGCTGCCGGCTCGGACGAGACGCTGGACACGCTGGAGAAAGAGTTTGAGCGGGCGCGCGACGCCCGCGCGGACTGGTCCACGGCGGAGCGGCGCTCCGGCGCCATGGTGCAGGACACCGACTCGGAGCTCACGAGCTTCTCGATGGGGGACCAGATGCAGCAGATGCTGTTCGGCGGGCTCTTCCGCCGGAAGCCGCGGACGGGCATCGAGCGAGACCGCAAGAACACGCCGAAGACCCGCGCGGATCGACGCTAGTCGAGGACGCGGCTATGGAACGATGTGCCACTCGGCTGGAAGCTTGTAGCGGTAGAGCGTCCGGGTGGGCTTTCCGTTCTGGCGGACTCGTCCACGGTCGGCGCGGAGCACTTCAGCGTAGCTGTTCTGGATCTGAATGATGCGTCGTGCCGCCAGGTTGATGATGATGAGGCCGGTGTCGACCGGCTCGAGGCTCGCGCGACGCAGTCGATCGTCGAGCACGCGGAACGGCGGCAGGTCTCGTGACGATACGGTCGCGAGCTTCGCGCGAAAGGCCGCCGGGTTGTTCGGCACGTTGTGCTCGTCGAACACTGCCAGCGCACCGCGCACCGTGCTTATGAAGTCCGCGTCATAGGGGCGGGTGAATTCGAGCAACTGCTCGGTAGACTCTGGACGGTTGCTGCAGGCGGCCACGAGCATCTTGATCGCGTGGCACGGCCCGACGAAGCTTGTCGCCCCGCAATGGTCGATGACGGTGAACCGAATGACACTCACGCACGAACACCCTTCAGCACACATCGCCAGCTCCGAGCGAAGCGGATGCGTTCTCACTCTCTCGTCCGGTTGGAGTGGAGCTGGGATGGTGAGTGGACACCTAGCCGAAAGCGGTAACGCGGGGAGTCTAGACGCGCGATCCGCGCGCCAGAAACCTTACCACAGCGCCGAGATGGCGTTCGACGGTAACGCTCAACCGGCCGGGGTGACCCGATGAGCGCGGCAATCGGGGTGCCGTCCGTCGTCATTGCGGGTCGCTACGCGCGCCAGGTGATCTTCCCAGCCATCGGCGCCGTCGGCCAGGAGCGTCTCGGTCGCAGCCGGGTGTGCTTGATTGGCGTGGGCGCGCTCGGGTCCCATGTCGCCGACCTCCTGGTACGTGCCGGAATCGGCTATCTGCGGCTGGTAGACCGCGACGTGCCGGAGCTCACGAACCTCCAGCGTCAATCTCTCTATGATGAATCGGACCTAGACTCCGGGGTGCCCAAGGCCGTCGCGGCGGCCCGGCGGCTAGCGGCCGCCAATAGCGAGGTCGAGCTTGACCCTCACGTCGCCGACGTCAATCAGGGAAACGTCGAGGCCCTGATCGCCGATGTCGACTTGGTGATCGACGGCAGCGACAACTTCGAGGTTCGCTACCTGGTCAACGACGCCTGCCTGAAGCTGGGTAAGCCATGGGTGTACGGTGGGGTCATCGCCAGCTACGGCATGTCGATGACCGTGCTTCCCGGCGTGACGCCCTGCCTCCGCTGCGTCTTCCCCGATCCGCCGGCGCCCGGCGAGGCACCGACCTGCGACACCGCGGGTGTGATTGGCCCGGCCGTGGCGGTGGTGGCCGGCCTCCAGGCAGCCGAAGCGCTCAAGCTCGCCGTCGGCGCGGATGACGCGCGCAACCGCGACCTCGTCGCCATCGACGTGTGGGATCTCAGCTTCGACCGCATCGCCCTCGGGGATCGCCGCGAGGATTGCCCGGCATGCGGCCGGCACGAGTACACCTTCCTCGACCGCGCGGCACCGAGCCAGACAACCCAGCTGTGCGGGCGGGACGCCGTCCAGGTACTGGTCCACCCACCGGCACGGATCGCGCTGGCGTCGCTGGCAGAGCGGCTGAGCGCGCTCGGCTCCGTGCGGGTCAACGCGTTCCTGCTGCGCTGCGAATTGGACCGCTACGACCTGACGGTTTTCCCGGACGGACGCGCTATCATCAAGGGGACCACCGACGCCAGCGAGGCGCGCGCCGTCTACGCCCGGTACATTGGCATGTGAGGCGACCCATGATCTACCTCGACAACGCTGCCACCAGTTGGCCGAAGCCCCCGTCGGTGTATGCCACCCTTGGCAGCTTCCTGCAGGTGGCGGGAGCGAACCCCGGCCGGTCGGGACACCGGATGGCGACGCTCGCGGCAGCCACCGTCGACGATACCCGGCGGAAGCTCGCGCGGCTGTTCTCGATGAGTGATCCGCGGCGCGTGATTTTCGCCGCCAACGCGACCGACGCGCTCAACCTGGCGATCAAGGGCATCCTTTCGTCCGGCGACCATGCGCTCACCACGGTCATGGAGCACAACTCCGTCCGTCGCCCGCTGCGCGCACTCGAGGTTCTCGGAATCTCGACGACGAAGGTGGGCGCCGACGCGGAAGGCTTCATCGACCCCATGGAGGTGCGCGAGGCGCTCCGTCCGAATACCCGACTGGTAGCGATCACGCACGCGTCGAATGTCAACGGCGCCATCCAGCCGATCGCCGAGATCGCCGAGATCGTGCGGCGCCACGGCGCCTTCCTCCTCATCGACGCCGCCCAGACGACGGGAGTGCTCCCGCTCCCGTTGGAGCAGCTCGGCATCGACCTGCTCGCCTTTCCCGGGCACAAGGCGCTGATGGGACCGCCTGGTACCGGCGGATTGGCGCTCGGTCCGCGGGTGGACGTCGACGACCTGGAGCCGGTGCGCGAGGGCGGCACGGGCGGCAACTCCGAGGAAGATGTCCAGCCTCGGGAACTCCCAGCGCGCTACGAAGCCGGCACCCTCAACACGGTCGGAATCGCGGCGCTGGGCACCGCGCTCGATTTCGTGCTCGAGATGGGCGTATCGGCGATCGGCAGCCATGAGCGGGAGATGACGACCCGGTTGATCGAAGGGTTGCGTGCGATTCCAGGCACCCGGGTGCTCGCGCCGGTCGATCCCCAGCGTCGGGCGGCCGCGGTCTCGTTCACGGTGCAGGGCTGGGAACCCGCGGACCTCGGCGCCGCGCTGGATGGCGCCTTCGAAGTCGCCTGCCGCACGGGTCTGCACTGCGCGCCGGAGGCCTGTGGAGCGCTGGGCGCGCTGCCCTATGGGACGGTCCGATTCAGCCCGGGATTCTTCACGACGGCGGCCGAGATCGACGACGCGGTCGAAGCCGTCCGCGAGCTCGCCAAGGCGTCGCTGCAGGCGGTGTGATGGGTTAGGCCCATGGCGAAGAAACGCTACACGAGAGTTGAAGAAGAAATCCTGCAGATCCTCAACGAGGCCGATCGGGAGTCTCGCTGGCAGCGGCTGAGCACGTGGCTCGCCCGTCACCGTCGGCCCCGAACGCGCACGCCGCGCCGCACGTTCCGGATCGAAGGGATCGTGCCATTCGTGGCCAGCTTCGCGCTCGCGCTGGCGGCGATCTTCCTGGCAGGTTGGTCGCACAACCTCGCCGCAGTGCTCGCGATCTCGAGCATCGTGGTCTTTCTGAGTCCGTTCGTCATCCGCCGCCGGTCAACGACGCTGGCACCCTCCGTTCATCGCTGGCGCGGGCGAGACATCGAACTGCCGCCATCCCGCGGCGGGATCGTGGGCGAGATCCGCTACCGGCTGTGGCGCCTCCGCAACCGTCAATAAGCCGGGACTCAACCGCGCACCGCGCCAGTCGAGAGCGCGATGTTTGCGCGGATACCGCAGCTCCGTATCCATCTGGTGGGCGCCTGGTCCGCGCAGCCGCTGGCGCATGGTTGCGACATATGCTATTGTGCTCGGTACTCGACGCCCAGTGGCAGCAGCGCGGCGCGGCTCTGGCGGGCATCGCTACACTCAGCGAGGACTGGCATGCCACGAATCGTCAGCGACATCGTGGACGTGTACGTGTTTCGCCGTGTCAAGACGCACGTGCAGTTCCTTGTGCTCCGGAGGCGGCCCGACGTGGTGCTCGGGGACACCTGGCAGTCGGTGCACGGCAAGATCGACCCGGGCGAGCGCGCGGTCGAGGCCGCGCTACGCGAGGTCAAGGCACACACCGGGCTCGAGCCAAAGCACCTCTATTCGGCGGACTACATCAATCAATTTTACGACCACCGCAGCGACATTATCGTGCTCGCCCCGGCCTTCGCCGTCCTCGTCGGGCCGACCGAGCAGCCGCGCCTGTCGAGTGAGCACAGCGACTACGCCTGGTGTGATCTCGAGGAGACCGTGGCCCGCCTGCCCTGGTCGGGGCAACGCTGGGCAGTGCGTCACATCCACGACGTCATCGCCATGGGCGGCGCGGAGGCGGATTTCTACGCGCTGGAATGAGACCAGCCTGTGTGTCCATATCCATCCCCACTCACTGAGAAGCTGACCGTGCGGCAACCCTCCCGCGATGGCGGGCAGCGCCACTCACGGATCGTTCGGGAACGGAGTCTGCGACGAGATAGCGCGACCTCACGTCCGCGCCGGCCGCGGGCACCCGGGTTGTCCTCCCGATAGGGGGAATCGCCATCGACACCTCCCTCTACCTTGCCGACTACTTCGAGCGGAGCGGCATCCATCGAGTCTACGTGGTGCCGGATCCGGAGATCGCGCCCGCGCTCAACGCGCTCCGTCTCCGCGGCGTGTCGGTAGTGGCCGCGCTGGATGCCGCCACCGGTGCACTGCTTGCGGCCGCGGAGAGCGCGGTGGGTCCAGGAATCGGGGTTATCGCCAGCGGTGCGGGGCCCAGCGCCGCCGCGATTGCGCCCGTGGCCGCGCAGGCGCAACTCGAACGCCGCTCGTTGATCGTGATCACGATCGAGCCCAACGGTGCGCAGGCCCGCTCGGCCGCACGGCGAGCGCTGGACCTTCGCGCCCTCTTTGCCGCCGTCTGCAAGGGCTCGTACCGGCTCACCGCCGAGAATGCGCGGGAGCTGGTCCCGCTCGCCTCGCGACTGGCGACGACCCATCCGCGTGGGGCGGTGCACCTGCGGATCCTGAGCGACGAGCTCGCCAAGACGGCCCAACCGGCGCGGGCACAGACGCTATCCGGCGCCCCGACCGCCAGCAAGGACCACGAGTCGCTGTTCCAGCAGGCGGCCACGATGATCGCGGGCGCGCGGCGGATCCTGCTGCTAGTGGGACCGGAGGTCGAGGAGGCCAGGGCCGAGACGGCCGCGCGAATCCTGGCTCATCAGTGGGGCGCCCCGGTCGCGGTGACGCCGATGGCCAAGGGCGCCATTCCGGAGACCGATCCCGCCTTTGCCGGGGTGTTCGGCGGTCTCGGCGATCACCCGGTGGTGGAGTTGATCGAGCAGAGCGACCTGGTGGTGGGGTTTGGCGTGTCAAGCGCGGACTTCGTCCGGCCGTGGCGCAGCTCGGTGCCCACGATTCACCTGTCGCAGTCCGCCGGGGCAGATCCCGGGTTCCCGGCCGACGTCGCGATTGCCGGTCCGTTGAACGCCGTGGCAAACGAACTGCCGCGCCAGAGCGGCAGCCCCGGCAGTAGCGAGGTGTTCGCCGCGCGGTCCCGGCGCCGCATTCAGGAATGGGCAGAGCGATCGGGCGGCGACCCGTCCGCCGTGACGCCGCAGCTGGTCATCGCCGAGACGCGGCGGCTGGCCAGCTCCGACGTGCCGCTCGCGGTGGAGACGGACGCCGCCGGGCTACTGGCGGCACAGCTCTGGAGCGTCACCGCGCCGGGCACCTTTCTGATCAGCAACGGCCTGGGTCTGCCCGGCTCGGGCCTGGCGCTGGCAATCGCCGCGGCGCGAGCCCGTGCGGGCGAGACCACCGCCTGGCTGGGGCTCGACTCGTCGCTTCTGGCCAGGACTCACGCGCTCGCTCATCTGCGCGATGTCGCCGCCAGCGTGCCACTGCTGGTCATCGACCAGGGTCTCCACGTTGGGCTCGTGGAGTCACAGGAGGCGGCCGGCTACCCGCGTCTGGCCAGCGAGTACAGCACGCCAAACCTCGAAGCCCTCGCCAGCGCGTACTCGCTCGACTACACCCGGGTCCGCTCGGTCGACGACCTGCGCAGTGCCCTGGCCACCGCCTTCACCGCCGGGCACCCGACGCTCGTGGACATCGTCGGCGACCGCGACTTTTGGTGGCGCGCCTCCTGAGACACGGCTCCCCTCCGGTCGGTTCGGTATAATTGGCTGCCGCGCTGCGGACCGGTGGCATGACGTGAACGGCGGGAGTGGCCGTGCCGGAATTTCAACTGACAAGTGACCTCCAACCGACCGGAGACCAGCCGAAGGCGATCGAGCAGCTCGTCAACGGGCTCGAACAGGGCCGCCGCATGCAGACGCTGCTGGGAGTGACCGGCTCCGGTAAGACCTTCACCATGGCGAACGTCATCGCGCGGGTCAAGCGGCCCACGCTGGTGCTCGCGCCGAACAAGACGCTTGCCGCGCAGCTCTACAGCGAGTTCAAAGAGTTCTTCCCGAGTAACGCGGTGGAGTACTTCGTCAGCTACTACGACTACTACCAGCCCGAGGCTTACATCCCACGCAGCGACACCTATATCGAGAAAGACGCCGACATCAACGAGGAGATCGACAAGCTGCGCCACGCGGCGACCCGGTCGCTGCTCAGCCGGCAGGACGTGATCATCGTCGCCAGCGTGTCGTGCATCTACGGGATCGGCTCGCCGGAGGAATACGGCAAAACCGTCGTGTCGTTGCGGCGCGGCGGCACGGCGCGTCGGGACCGCATCCTGCGCCACCTGATCGATATCCAGTACGAGCGCAACGACATGACACTGGTGCGGGGCACGTTCCGCGTACGGGGAGATACGCTCGACGTCTATCCGGCCTATGAGGACATCGCGATCCGTATCGAGTTCTGGGGCGATGAGATCGAACGGATCGTCGAGATCGACCCGCTGACCGGCGAGGTGCTCATCGAGCGCGCACAGGTCGACATCTACCCGGCGAAGCACTTCGTCACCAGCCAGGAGAAGCTCCAGATCGCCGTCCGGCGGATCGAGGCCGAGCTCGTGGAGCGGCTGCGGCAGCTCGAGTCGGAGGGCAAGATCCTCGAGGCGGCACGCCTCAAGCAGCGTACGCTCTACGATCTGGAGATGCTGCAGGAGGCGGGCTACTGCTCCGGGATCGAGAACTACTCGCGCCATATTTCCGGTCGGGCCGAGGGCGAGCCGCCCTGGACGCTGATCGACTACTTCCCCGACGACTTCTTGATGTTCATCGACGAGTCGCATATGTCCATCCCGCAGGTACGGGGCATGTACGCGGGAGATCGCTCGCGCAAGGACGTCCTGGTCGACTTCGGCTTTCGCCTGCCGTCGGCGCGTGACAACCGTCCGCTCAAGTTTGACGAGTTCGAGCGCCACATCCATCAGGTGGTCTTCGTCTCGGCCACGCCCGGACCTTTCGAGATGGAGCACGGCGAGCAGGTGGTTGAGCAGGTCATCCGGCCGACCGGCCTCATCGACCCCGAGATCAGTGTGCGCCCGACCAAGGGGCAGATCGACGACCTGATCGAGGAGATCCATCGGCGGGTAGCGCGTGGCGAGCGCGCGCTCATCACGACGCTGACCAAGAAGATGGCCGAGGATCTGGCGGACTACCTCAAGGAGATCGGTGTCCGCACGCACTACCTGCACAGCGAGATCGACACGCTCGGTCGGGTAGAGATCCTGCGCGACCTGCGTCTGGGCATCTACGACGTGGTGGTCGGCATCAACTTGCTGCGGGAAGGGCTCGACCTCCCCGAGGTGTCGCTGGTCGCCATTCTCGATGCCGACAAGGAAGGTTACCTACGGTCCGAGAGCGCGTTGATACAGACGGTGGGTCGATCATCGCGCCACGTTGAGGGCCTGGTGATCATGTACGCCGACACCATGACTCGCTCGATGCGGGCCGCGATCGACGAGACGTATCGGCGTCGGGCGATCCAGGTCGCCCACAACGAGGCGCATGGCATCACCCCGCGGGGGATCGTCAAGGAGGTCAAGGACCTCACGGATCGCATGCGAGCGGTGGCGGAGGAGCAGAGTCCGTACCGCGCCGAGCGCCGGCCGGGCGTGATCGCGGAGATCCCGCCGGACGAGCTCGCGCGCATGATCCGCGACCTGGAGAAGCAGATGAAAGAGGCCGCGAAGATGCTCGAGTTCGAGAAGGCCGCGCTGTTGCGCGATCAGATCGTCGAGCTTCGGCGGATTCAGGAAGTCGTCTAGGCCCGGTCGGCTCGGCCGGGGACACCATCGCTCACCTTCACACTCTATGCCCGGCACGGCCGACCTGCTCGGACCACCGGCAGGCGCTCGACACCTGTGGGTCGCGACAGAGGGAGCACGAACTCGTGGCACAGCGACGGTATCGACCGACACCCCCGCCTCCGCGTCGAGACTCCCGGCTCGGCATTGCCCTCGCCACCGGGTTGCTGGTCGTGGTCGCCGTCGTCGTTGGCGTGCTCGTCATGAGCACCGGCCGCAAGAACAACGCTGATGCCACACCGACGGTCCATCCGTCCGCGTCTCCGACGGCGCAGGTGGCGGTAGCGGCCACCCCGTCGCCGGAAGTCGCCTCACCTCCGCCGACGACGGTCGTTACCCCGACCGCGACCCGAGTCGTGGCCCCAACCCCCACCCCGATTCCGCCCACTCCGACACCGCTGGTCGGGAAGTTTGGCGATCTGCCGCCGGCCGACATGCCCAGCGGGAACTCCGCCGGGCGCGCGCTCTCGTTCCAGTTCCGGCTGAACATGAGCCTGCAGGGCGTTCCGACCCAGGCGCCGGTGTACCAGCTCCAGCACCGAACCTGGACGGCGACGCAGGTCCACACCCTGGCGGACTCGCTGGGTATTGGGGGGACGGTCGCGGACCAGGGCGGCGGGAGCTTCCGCGTCTCCGGCACGGGCAGCCTCTACGTGTCGACGGACCTGGTCCAGTACGCGGGCGACCAGACCGCGACGCCGGTGGCGGGACCGCTCCCGACCGATGACATCCTGATCCAGGAGGCGCGGTCCTGGCTACTCAAGCACCAGATCGTGGGCGCCGACGCCGGCCCGGGCACGATCGCCAACCGGAACACGTCCGCCGGCCAGGCCACGGTGTTGATCAAGCCGGTCCAGCCTAGCCCGATTCTGTCCCAGATCCCGTCGGCGTCGATCACCCTCGCCGCGAGCGGTAACGTGCTAGAGGCCAACATCCAGTGGCCCGCTGGGACGGCCCAGTCCAGCTACGGCCTGCGCAGCGCGAGTGATCTGTGGGGCGACGTCCAGGCGGGGCGCGGCTACGTTGAAGTCAGCCCCGACCTGCTGCCCAGCGGGTCCGTGCAGGGAACCGTCACGCTGACAGCCGCCGGACTCGCCTACACTACCGCGAGCGGCTCGTCGGGCCAGCAGTACCTGGTGCCGCTCGTGGTCTTCAGCGGCACCGCCGCGGTGAGCGGCGCCTCGCAGCCGGTTCCGGTGAAGGTGTACGTATCGGCGGCCGGAGCGCAGTCCGCGCCGCGCGGCTAGCCCGCAACCGCCCGTACCGTCGCTCGTTGCCTCCGAGTGGAGGACCGCGCCGCGTTCGTCACGATCGCGTCCGTCGCGTGACCGTCGCGTGCCTCAGCCTCGATCGCCTCGTGACTGGGGGACACCGTGACGGCGCTCCGCACTCGATCGCTGACGCTGACGCTTCTGGCCGCGCTCGTCGCGGCACTCCTGCCGATCACGAGCCCCGCGCCCGCCGCGGCACGGACCGCCAACCTGCGCTGGGGCTATTATGTCACCTATGATCCCACCTCGCTGGCCTCGCTCAAAGCCCATATCGGTGAGCTCGACGCGGTCTCCCCGTACTTCTACCAGTTCAACGGTAATGGATCGCTGACGGATCTCACGCAGGCCGACGCCCTCACGGTGATGCGCCAGGCGGGCGTCCTGATCGTGCCGATGATCAAGAACCAGGTGCAAGGCAACGACTTCCACAATGCCCTGGCCACTCCGGCGCAGCGCGACGCCGTCGTCCAGGAGATGGTCAATCTGGTGACCGCGAACGGGTACGCGGGGGTCAACATCGACTTCGAGGGCGTGAATCCGAGTGACGGGCCGACCCTGACGGACTTCATGCAGCGGCTGGCCGCGCGCCTCCATCCGCTTGGCAAGCTCGTCACACAGGCGGTCCCTGCTCGCGCCTCCAACGCCCCCAGCACCTGGGCAGGTGCCTTTGACTACGCGGCGCTCGGCGCGATCGACGACTACGTCGTCATCATGGCATATGACTTCCACTGGCAAAACGATCCCACGCCCGGGCCGATCGCACCGCTGCCGTGGGTCCAGAGCGTTGTCGACTACGCCAAGACGCTGATTCCGGCGCCAGACATTCTGCTTGGTATGCCGTTGTACGGCTACAACTGGGACCTCAAGTCCGGCCCGCCCGCGGCCGCGGTGCGCTTCGACCAGACGACACCACTGCTCGGACAGCCCGGCGCGACCAGCGGCTACGACCCGACCGCGCAGGCGCCCTGGATTCAGTACACCGATAGCGCCGGCCACCCCCACGCGGTCTGGTACGACAACGCCGGGAGCCTGCATGCGGCGCTGGGCCTGATGCAGAGCGAGAACATCGGTGGGTTCGCGCTGTGGCGGCTGGGCCAGGAGGACCCGCTCGACTGGACGGAGATCGCGAACATCGCCACGCCGGCCACGCGCATCTCGCCGTTCACCACCACTCCCGACCGCGTCTACTTCTCGGTCAGCGGGCACTCCCTGGCCTACGGCTTCAAGAGCTTCTGGGAGGCCAACGGCGCGCTGTCGGTCTTTGGCTACCCGATGACCGAGGAGTTCAGCGAGGCGAACGTCGACGCCGGACAGGTCTACACCGTGCAATACCTCGAGCGGCAGCGCTTCGAGTACCACCCGGAGTTCAAAGGGACTCCGTATGAGGTCGAGCTCGGCCGGCTCGGCGCGCAGTCGGCCCAGACTCAGAATCTGCTCGGCACCGCGCCGTTCCAGGCGGTGAGCTCCACCGCCGCGAGCACCGCGAGCTGCGACTACTTCGCGGTCACCAGCCACTGGGTGTGCGGCGCGTTCCGCGACTACTGGCGCAGCCATGGGCTGAGTTTCGGCGACCCGTCGACGACGTATCGCGAGTCGCTCGCGCTGTTCGGCTACCCGATCTCCCAACAGTTCACCGACCCGACGACCGGCCTGGTCACGCAGTTTTTCGAGCGCGCGGTCTTTGAGTACCACCCGACCAATCCGGACCCATACAAGGTCGAGCTCCGTCTGCTCGGGGATGACGTGCTGCACGCGAAGGGATGGATCCGATGACCGCAGTGTCTGGTCGCCCACTGATCGTCATCCTCCACGGTCCCAACCTCAACCTGCTCGGGCAGCGGCAGCCAGAGATCTACGGCCGGACCACGCTGGCGGAGATCAACGCGTCGCTGGAGCAGCTAGCGAGCGAGCGCGGCTTTGAGACGGTGATCACCCAGTCCAACCACGAGGGCGCGTTGATCGATGAGATCCAACAGTACGGCCAGGCGGCCTGTGGTATCATCCTCAATCCGGGGGCTCTGACCCACTACAGCATCGCGCTGCGTGACGCGCTGGCGGCGGTGCCGGCTCCGGCCGTTGAGGTGCACTTGAGCAACATCTACGCCCGTGAGCCTTTTCGCCATCACTCGGTCATCGCCCCAGTCGTCAGCGGGCAGATCGCGGGCCTCGGGCCCACCGGGTACACGCTTGCGCTCCGCTACCTCATGGACCGGACGGAAGCTGGAGGAGTGTCGAATGCAGGACCGCCTGGCCGCGCTTCGTGAACGGCTCCGCGCGGACAACCTCGACGCCATCGTCATTACGCACCCCTCCAACCGCTTCTACCTGACCGGCTTCACCGGTGAAGACATTCCCCCCAACGAGTCCGCCGGCCACGTCGTGGTCAGCCAGGACCGCGCCGTGATCACCGCGAGCACGACGAACTCCGAGCAGGCCCGCCAGCAGGCAGCCGACTACGAGGTATTCGACCGGCTGCGCGCCCTGGCCCGTGCCGACGCGACCGTGCTGAAGGAGTTCGGAGCGCGGAAGGTCGGGTTCGAGGACGAGGCGATCCTGCACCGCGACTTCCTGACCCTGCGGGACGAACTCGGCAGCAATGTCGATCTCGTCGGCGTCGGCTCACTCGTCGACGATCTGCGCGCGTTCAAGACCCCGGCGGAGATCGACGTGCTCGCGCGTGCGATCGACATCACCGACCGCGCCCTCACGCAGGTCGCGGCGGGAATTCGGGCGGGCGACACCGAGCGCGACATCGCCTGGCGGCTCGACTCGGCCATGCGCGACCTGGGGGCGGACGGCCCGGCTTTCCCGACCATCGTCGCGTCGGGGCCCAACGCGGCCCTGCCGCACCACAACCCGGGGCCGCGCGCGATCCAGCCCGGCGAACCGATCGTGATCGACATGGGAGCGTACCTCGAGGGCTACTGTGCCGACCTGACGCGCACCGTCTGGGTCGGTGAGCCGAACGCGATCCTGCGTAACTTATACCCGATCGTGCTGCGAGCACTCGAGGCCGCCGAAGCCGGCCTGCGCGCCGGAATCTCCGGCAAGCAGGGAGACGCACTGGCACGCGACGTCATTGCCCGCGAGGGGTACGGCGAGGACTTCGGCCACTCGCTGGGCCACGGGGTGGGCGTGCGGGTGCACGAGGGACCCAACCTCTCAGAACGCAACGAGGCGCCGCTCGCGCCGGGACAGGTCGTCACCATCGAGCCCGGCATCTATCTCCCGGGCGAGGGCGGCGTGCGCATCGAGGACGTCGGCGTGATCGAGGCAGACGGGATCCGCATCCTGACCCGCGCGCCGAAGTATCGGATCGATTGAACGCGGCAACACCTGACATCACGGAGGGACTATGATCGATACCGGCGGACTGCGTAAGGGTCTGACGCTCGACATGAACGGCGAGCTCGTCCGGGTCGTGGACTATCAGCACGTCAAGCAGGGCCGTGGCAGCGCGTTCGTCCGCCTGACACTACGCAACATCCGCACGGGGTCCACGACCCAGCAGACGTACCAGGCCGGTGCAAAGTTCCAGACGATACGGCTGGAGCGCCAGCGTGTCCAGTACCTGTACAACGATGAGGGGCACTACCACTTCATGGATCTGGACACGTTCGAGCAGTTCGCGCTCGATCGGGAGGCGCTCGGCGACGCCATGAACTACCTGATCGAGAACGAGACGCTCGATCTTCTGACGTACCAGGACCAGCCGATCGACGTGGAACTCCCCATCACCGTCAACCTCACGGTCGCCGAGACGGAGCCGGGCGTGAAGGGTGACACCGCAGCCGGCGGGACCAAACCGGCGCGGCTCGAGACCGGGGTCAACGTCAACGTACCGCTGTTCGTCAACATCGGGGACGTGATCAAGGTGGACACCCGCAGCGGTGCCTACCTCGAGCGCGTCAGCTGAGCATGGAACCGAACGCGAACGGAGTGTCCCGCAGCATGACGACCGACGCCGCCGCGAGCGATGCCCCGTCATCATCACCGACCGACGACTACACCGGGCTCACCGGGGCGGTGCGAGAGCTGGTCACGATCATGCGCGAGGGCGGCATCAGCCAGCTCGACGTGAGTCGCGGAGACCTCCGGATCTCCCTGTCGGCGCACGCCGCTCCGGCGTCGGCCGCGGCCATGCCTGCCGCTCACGCGGTGGGCGGCGAGACACCCACCCGACCGGCAGAACCCGCACTCGACGAGCACGTCGCGGTCGTTACCTCCCCGATGATCGGGACGTACTACGCCAGTCCGGCGCCAGGCGAACTTCCGTTCATTCAGGTGGGGGACGCCGTCGAGGTCGGCCAGACCGTGGCTATCATCGAGGCGATGAAGATCATGAACGAGATCGTCGCGGAGCAAGCGGGATTGGTCGAGCAGATTCTGGTACGCGACGGAGAGCCCGTGGAGTACGGGCATCCGCTGCTGCGCCTCCGACTGCATCCCTGAGCGAGAGGCAGCGACGTCATGCGCGCCCCGCGGATTCTCGACGTCGCCGAGGTAACGGCCTACATCAAAGACCTCCTCGAGGGCGATCCGATTCTGGGCGACCTCTGGATACGCGGGGAGATCACGAACTTCACGCGCTCCGCGGCCGGCCACCTGTATTTCAGCCTGCGGACAGCCAGCGCGCAGCTGCGGTGCGTGCTGTTCCGGGGCAACGCGCGTTTCCTCACCTTCCAGCCCAGTAATGGTGACGACGTACTGGCGCACGGCAACGTCTCCGTCTACGAGAACAGCGGCCAGTACCAGCTCTACGTCGATGTGATCCAGCCCCAGGGCGCCGGCTTGCTCCAGCTCCAGTTCGAGGAACTGCGCCGGCGGCTCGAACTGGAGGGGCTGTTCGACCCGGCGCGGAAGCGGCCGCTGCCGGCCTTCCCGCGCTGTATCGGCGTGGTGACGTCGCCGACCGGTGCCGTCTGGCACGACATCCAGACTGTGCTCTCGCGGCGCTATCCGCTCTGCGAGCTCATTCTCTCCCCGTCCCTGGTCCAGGGCGCCGACGCGCCGGCGTCGATCGTGAGCGCGCTGCAGGCGCTACAACTCGACGCGCGATGCGATCTCATCATCCTGGCGCGGGGCGGCGGATCGATGGAGGACCTCGCCTGTTTCAACGATGAGCGAGTGGCGCGGGCCGTGTTCGGCTGCGGCGTCCCGGTCGTCTCGGCGGTCGGCCACGAGACCGACGTGACGATCTGCGATCTGGTGGCCGACCTGCGGGCGCCCACGCCGTCCGCGGCCGCTGAGCTTGTCGCCCCCCACGTGCGCGAGCTGATCGCCGACCTGGCCGCCACACTGGAGCGGGCAGAGTCCGCGGCGGCCGACGCGCTGGCGTCCGCGCGCGACGCCGTTGACGCGGCCCATGCGCGGCTGCAGCGCCGGAGCCCAGAGGCCGAGATCCAGCGCCAGCAGCTCATGGTCGATGGTCAGGCACGCCATCTCCAGCGGCTGGTCGACGATCGGGTGCGTGCCGCTCGCGCCGGACTGCAGGCCGGCGAGCGCCAACTCGCCCTTCTCCACCCGCTTGGCATTCTTGAGCGGGGCTACGTCTTGGTGCTCGACCAGGCCACCGGCGGCCGCGTGCGTGACGCCACCGCACTCCATAGAGACCAGAAGATCGTGCTGCAGTTCCGCGATGGGGACGCTGGGGCGACCGTTGGTCAGCCGGTGCTCACACCGAGAGGACTCGACCGTGCCAGTTCCGCGAGATGACCTGCTCACCGGGCCGATCCCGGACGACGCGCGCTACGAGGACCTGGCCGCCTGGCTCCAGGACGTGGTCGCGGTGCTCGAGCGCGGCGACTTGCCGCTCGACGGGATGCTGGCCGCGTACGAGCGCGGCGTCGACCTGGTGCGGCGCTGTAACGATCTGCTCGAGCGGGCGGAACTGAAGGTCAGCGAGCTGTCGGAGAGCCTGTCACGCCCGGGTGAAACCCGGGCGACGGGGTTCGGTTACACGGCCCGTGCGCTCTTCGTGGACGACGAACCCGAGGACGAGTAGCGCGCGCGTGGTCAGGTCGGGGTCGGCGACCCCGCGTCATGGCCCGGCCCGTCGGCGTGGAGCTGTTCGACGCGACGCTGGTAGACGTGGAATACGGGTACCTCGCCAACGGAGCGGTTGCGAGTGGCGAGCCAGTAGACGAGCTTGGCGGGGAGGGACGTTGCGCCCCAGGCCAGCCCAACCGCGGCCAGGATCCCGACCGCCAGCATGAGATACAGCCCCATCGCCCAGAACAGGATGAAGGCGGAGTCAAAGACCTGCGGCGTGCTGAGGTCGGCCTGGGTCTGAAGCATCAGCACGTCCACCCGCATCCGGATCGGGTCGATGAAGTTCAGCAGTGCCGCACCCAGCACCACCGCGATGATGGGGGCGGAGATTCCGCCCCGATGACGCGCGTAGAGGGTCGCCAGACCGAGCACCAGGATGACTCCCAGCGCGACGGTGACCAGGCGCAGGCCCAGCGGAGTCGCGGTGGTCTGGAACGGGTCGCTCTGCCAGCGGTCGGTGAGAAACGGTGAGTAGCTAAGGAGCTGCCGCCAGTTGTCCGCCGCGGCGACCCACAGCGGAAAGATCAGGACGGCGCCCAGGGTGACCTGACCCAGCCGGTTCCAAAACGGGGTGTCGCCGAACATGAGGTCGCGCAGGAGCGACCAGCGACCACGAGTGGCGAACCACATGATCCCGTAGATCACGACTGTGATCGGGAAATCGCCAGCGAAGAAGCGGTAGAGCATGGACCTGCCAGACGCGTGCGGGATCTCTCCCGCCCCGGTGTCGCGCGACGCCGCAAGTGTACCCCATCGGACAATCCGCCGCGATGTCTGAAAGGCGGGCAGCTATCCGAGCGGCAGGCGCAGGCGGTTGCCACCGAGGACGTGCAGGTGGAGGTGAAAGACCGACTGGCCGGAGTCCGGCCCGACGTTGGCAACCACCCGATACCCCGTCTGGTCGACGCCGGCTTCGCGCGCCACGTGCGCCGCAACCCGGAGCAGGTGGCCGAGGAGCGCGGGGTCGACCTGGTCCGCCTCGCTCAGCGACCCGATGTGCTCGTTCGGGATCACCAGCAAGTGCGTCGACGCCTGCGGCTGGATGTCCTTGAATACGGTGGCGCGATCGTCCCGGTAGACGACCTGCGCCGGGATCTGGCCGGCCGCGATCCGGCAGAACACGCATGGCTGGGTCATCCGTGCTCCTCTCCAGAGGCCTGAACGAGACCGCGTTCGTACCGGATGCGCGGTACAATTGACCGTGAACGCCGGATCAGGAGAGAGACTTGCCTGAGCTTCCCGAAGTCGAGAGCGTACGCCGGTCCCTGGCGGGCGCGGTAGTCGGCACGCGCATTGAGCAGGTCCGACTCGGCGCGTTCACCGGCTGCATCGCCGGGCCCGACCCGGCGTCGTTCTCGCGCGCCGTAGCCGGCCAGCGGATCACGTCGGCGGGCCGCCGGGCCAAGTACTTGCTCCTCGGTCTGGAGTCGGGCGACACGCTCGCCGTGCACCTGCGCATGACCGGAGAACTGGTCGTCGTCGATCGCGACGCCCCACTCGATCGCCACCACCACCTGACCTTCGTGCTCGAGGACGGCCCCGAGCTGCGCTTCGCGGACACGCGCAAGTTCGGCCGCATCCGGCTGCTGGACCCCGATGCGCTGGAGCAGCTCGACAGGTCGCTGGGGCCCGAGCCGCTCGACGACTCGCTCACGGACGAGCGCTTCGCGGAGATGCTCGCCGGCCGTCGTCGCGCGATCAAGCCACTGCTACTGGAGCAGACGTTTCTGGCCGGGGTCGGCAACATCTACGCCGACGAGGCGCTCTTCAGCGCCGCCCTGCATCCGCTGCGGCCCGGTAAATCTCTGGCCGGGGATGAGGCGTCACGCCTGCTGGCGGCCGTGCGTGACACGCTGCAAGGTGCGATCGACCGGGGCGGAACCACGTTGCGCGACTACCGCGACGGTCTGGGCCGCCCCGGCACGAACCAGCACTACCTGCAGATCTACAGCCTCCAGGCCGGCGAGCCGTGCCCACGCTGCGCCACGCCGATCGAGCGGATCGTGGTCGCGCAGCGAGGAACCAAACTGTGCCCGCGGTGCCAGCCCAATCCGGGTCAGTAGGCGCGGTCAATAGCGCCCAGCACGTCGACGTCCGCGGGATCCAGCACCGGATAGTCCCCGGTGATGAGGTCGGTATGCTTCATCCCGGCGCCGGTCGAGAAGAGCACCACCTCATCGGACGCCGCGAGGAAGCCGCTCTCCCGAAGCTTGCGGGCCGCGGCGACGACCGCGCCGGCCTCCGGTGAGACGAATAGCCCCTCGCGCCGCGCCAGGACGTCCATCCCGTCGAGCAGCTCCGCATCGCTCACCGAGATAGCGGTCCCCCCGCTCTGCCGCACCGCGTCCAGGATGAGGTAGTCGCCGATGGCGACCGGCACGCGGATGCCAGGGGCGACGGTGTGTGCGCCCTGCCAGAGCTCCGCGTGGCGCTCGCCCCGTTCGAAGGCACGCACGATCGGCGCGCAATCCTCGGCCTGAACGACGATCATCTTGGGTCGCTTGGAGCCGATGAAGCCCATCTGCTCGAGCTCGTCGAATGCCTTCCACATGCCGACGATGCCGGTGCCGCCACCGGTGGGGTAGACGATGGCGTCGGGCAGGCGCCAGCCCAGCTGCTCGGCCAGCTCCAGGCCCATCGTCTTCTTGCCCTCGGCCCGATAGGGCTCCTTGAGCGTCGAAACGTCGAACCAGCCGCGTGCCGCCGAGCCCTCGCGCACGATCTTGCCCGCGTCGTTGATGAGCCCCATGACGAGGAACACGCGAGCACCGGTGGCGCGGCACTCGGCTTTGGTGACGTCCGGCGCGTCGGCGGGCATGAAGACGAACGCCTCCAGACCGCCGCGGGCAGCGTAGGCCGACATGGCCGCGGCCGCGTTTCCGGCCGAGGGGATAGCCACGGCGCGGACGCCGAACTCCTTAGCCTTCGACACCGCGGCGCCGAGGCCGCGCGCCTTGAAGCTCCCGGTGGGGTTCTGGCCGTCGTCCTTCACCAGCAACCGCTCGTAGCCGAACGCGGAGGCGAGCGACGGCACCTCGAGCAGCGGCGTCCCGCCCTCACCGAGGGTAAGGGCGTCGGCGGGGTTGCGCACGGGCATGATCTCGAAGTAGCGCCAGAGGTTCCAGGTGCGCCCAATGAGCGTGTCTTTGGTCATCTCCTGGGCGGCGGCCGCGAGATCGTAGCGCGCGAAGAGCACCTTCCCGCAGCTCGGGCAGGTGGTATGCAACTCGTCGGCCGAGTACGTCTGACCACAGTAGGTGCACTCGAGGTGCGTCAGGAAACTCCGCATCTCAACTCCCCGCTATGACGGCATCGTTCGCTGGCGCCCGTTTGCGCCATCCTCACGTCCAATCCCGACGGCGCGTACGCTACCGTATCGCCTCGCGACGCGTTCGGCGTCGCTAGACCGGGCCGGAGGGCCATGCTATACTACCAGCCGTGAGAGACATGCGGGTGTAACTCAGTTGGTAGAGTGCCTGCTTCCCAAGCAGGTTGCCGTGGGTTCGAGTCCCATCACCCGCTCC
>DATKRJ010000378.1:0-6377 GCA_035532355.1 Thermomicrobiaceae bacterium
AGCAGCTGCGCGCTGACCGGTGAGCCGCTCGCCAGCGTGTTCGACGAGGTGATCGTCAGCGTGGTCTCCTCCAGGGTGACCACGAAGTTGACCGTCGTGCTGCTGGCCTGGTAGTTGGCGCTCCCGGCGAAGCCGGCCACCGGCGGGTAGGTGTTCGCCGCCTCCTGCGGCGTGATGGAGCAGGAGGCCTTGCCGCTCGCGTCGGTCACGCCGCTGCAGGTCTCCGCCCCGTTGAGGGTGAAGACGACCGTCTCACCCGGGATCGGCGCGTTGGTCACCTGGCTGGTGAGCGTCGCCGACACCGTGGCCGGGTCGTGGTAGTCGCTGGTCGTCGCGCCGTCGTACGTGAGCGTGGTCGGCGCCTGCGTCCAGATAATCGTGGACGCGTTGGAGGTCAGGCTGGCGCCGGCGGGCTCGGCCGGCGCGGCGGTGGTGGCAGAGGCGACGACCGTGTCGGTGCCGGCGTTGGCGCCGGTGTAGGTGAAGGTCGCCGTGCCGCTCGCGTCAGCCGCCACCGTGGCCGTCTGCGGATTGGCCCCGGTCACGGTGAAGGTGATCGGGGTATTGAGCGGGTTGATGACGTTGATGAGGCTGGCCGTCAGCGTCTCCGAGGCGCCGACCGGCTTGGTGTCCGAGGTCGGTGTCAGCTGGAGCTTCGGCTGGGCGGCCGTGACCTCGCCGAAGACGGCCAGCCCGGCCAGCGAGGGGTTGAGTGCTCCCGCGTTGAAGTGGGTGATCAGCGCGCCGCTGGCGATGTTCACTCGATAGACGTCCCCGCTGCCAAGGGCGGCGGTCCAGAAGGAAGTCAGGTCGGCGTCGAGGTTGAGCGCGAACAGGGGATTGGTCCCCGACAGGCTCGCGCCGACGAAGGTGGACGCGGGGTACTGGCGGACGACGGCCCCCGACGGGTCGAAGAGGACGACCTGGTTGGACGCGGCCACCAGCACGTCCTGGTTCGGCAGGATGCGCAGCGCGTAGGCCACGATCTGGTTACCAGGGTCCGTGCCCGGGATGCTCGCGAAGTTGGCGAGCTGGGTGTTGCTGCAGACGTCGAAGCGCTTGATCAGCGATCCCTCGGAGGTATAGAAGAGGGTGCACTGATCGGCTCTCAGATCGATCCAGTCGGTGCCGCGATTCTCAACGGCCGGGCTGAAGCTGCCGAGCGGGTTGCCGGCCGCGTCGAACTTCAGCACCTGGTGCGAGCCGTCGGGCTGGCCCACGTAGAAGTTCCCGGCGAAGTCGCGCACGATCGACTCCGGATGGGAGTTGTAGCCCGAGCCAAACGTGCCCAGGAGGTTGCCGGCGTTGTCGAACTTGACGACGCGCTCCGCCTGGAACTGCGTGGCGTAGAGGTTGCCGGCCAGGTCGAAGACCATGCCGGAGTCCTCGGTGCCGGCCGGCGCGCTGAGGGTCTGGATCAGGGTGCCGGTCGGGCTGAACTCCTTGATGTTGCCGCCGCCGACCCCGGCGAACACGTCGCCGACCGTGTAGGGCGACCCCGCGCGGCCCGGCGCCGCGGTCGCCAGCATGGCCACCAGACTCACCAGTAGCGCCAGGATCGCGAGCACCAGGCTGAGCGGACGCGTCGCGCGCCGCGGTCGCCGTATCGTCACCCCCATGGTCTACCCTCCCGCTTCGTCCGGACCGGTACGGCCCCGCCACCGGATCGGTGTGGGGTGACCGCGACCGGCCCGCGGTCCGTGACATCTCAGCGGGACACGCGCGGGCGCACCGGCAGGCGCGACCGTGGCCGTCGACCCTCCTGTCCCTCCTTTCCCGACGACAGCGAGCCGGCGGCCGCGCGACGAAGGCCGGGTGAACCTGACGCGTGTAGCCGATGAGAGGCACATCATCTCATCAACGAGTCGCGCTGTCAATCAGTTGGCCATCCGTGCATTGTGATTTCCCTCACTATTCGCCGATCTTCTGCGCGATACGCCACCCCGCGTCGAGCACGTCGCGGAACTCGCGCATGGGTGGCCCCAGCCGGCAGCGGGCCAGGAGATGCCGGGAGTGTCGATATCCCGCACGCGCGCTCGGTTCCCATCTGTCTCACCATCGTGCCGGAATCAGAACATTCGTTCGCATTCGGCGGTAAAAAGCCCGCGCGCGCCGTGTTCGGTTAAGTGGGGGTTGCCGGCGGATCCGGGACGACGTCGCCAGGCCGGGTACCGGTGACCCCCGATCTCAGCGGGGAAGGGTGACGGGGGACCGATGGCAGGGGGCAGGCGCTGCGCGCGGCCGGGCTGCCGGGCCTGGGCGATGCGCGGCGCGACGGTGTGCCGCGCCCATCGCGACCGGGCGGACGGGCAGTTCGACGTGGACATGGAAGCAGGAGAGCGGGAACCCACCGAACGCTACGCGCGGCTGCTCGCCGAGCGCGCGGCCGCGCTGGTGGTGACGAACCCGGAGGACATCACGCTGACCGACCAGCTGGCGGCGCTGCGGCTGCTGCTGGCGCGCGTGCTGGCGGACGAGGTCGACACCCGGGAGCTGGCGCGGGACATCCCGCGCATCGTCGACGCCACGGTGCGCGCCATTCGGGCGCAGCGCACCGTCGACGGCGCGGCGGCCCAGGGGCTGACCCGCGCGCTCACCGAGGTGCTGCTGGAGCTTCGGCTGGGAGAGGAGGGATGAGCCACACCGGTGATCCGGCGGCCGACCTGCGGCAGGCACTGGCGGGGTCGCGCCGCCACGAGGGCGTCGACCTGGCGCCGGGCTGCGCCTTCGGCGCGGTCACGCGCCGGGCCGTCGAGGATCTGGCGGCCGAGCTGCACGAGATCAAGGCCCGGCTCAACTACCTGTTCGCCCTGATGTTCGGGGCGGTGGCGGTCGACGTCCTGCTGCGGCTCTCGGGCCACGGCTAGCAGGTCGACCCGGCGTCGAGGTCAGGCAAGGGGAGGTCGACGATGACGAGCCAGGCAGCCGGCGGTGCCGGCGTGACCCCGGACACCGGCGGTGGTTCGGGCGACGCGCCCGCGCCCGCGCCGGAGCCGGGACCGGTGGATCAGGCACGCGTGGAGCTGGCCCGGGTGCGCGAGCTGGTGCTGCAGGCCAATCCGGACGTGGTGGCCGAGATGGTGGGCGGCGACTCCTTCGACAGCTTGCTGGCCAGCGTCGACGCGGCCCGCGCGGCCTACCGCCGCATCGCCGGCGAGGTGTCGTCCTCCACGGCGGCGGGGCCGCCCGCGACTGCCGCCGCGGCGGCGCCACCCAGCGTGCCGGCCGGGCAGCCGGGACGCCAGCCCTACACCTCCGCCGTGGAGGATCTGAGCCCCGCGGTCAAGATCGCCGAGGGGCTGAAGCGCCGCGGGGCCGGCTGACGTGCCTGCCCCGCCGTCTCGCTTCGACGACCTGGCCACCGCGGTGACCGACAACCGGGCCCGGGGGCGTGCCACCGTCGCGGTGGACACGGACCGGCTCGCCGACTGGCTCGAGGGCTGGCGCGCCGACCGGGCGCGCATCCTCGACGCCGAGGACCAGGCACAGCGGTGGCAGCGGCGCGCCCGGTCGCGGCAGGCGGGGCGCCGCACCCGATCACGCGGAGGATGGTCCTCCCCCTCCGCTGGAGGGGGAGTCAGTGGCGGAGGTGGAGGGTGAGCGCGAGATGGCGATGACCCAGGTCGAGGCGGCCAAGCTGACGCAGGACCTGCTCCTGCGCGGCGTCATCGAGACCATCGTCTACGAGTCGAGCATCCTGCAGCTGCTGCCGTTCACGGAGGTCAACGGCACCGCGCTGGTCTACAACCGCGAGAAGACGATCCCGGCGACCGCGTTCTACGCCGTGGGTGACACCTGGACCGAGGCCACGCCGACCTGGGACCAGATCACCAGCACGCTGACGATCATGGGTGGCGACGCCGACGTCGACAACTTCCTGCAGCAGACCTACGCCGACCCCAACGACCTCGAGGCGGCGGTGATCGAGAGCCGCGCCAAGAGCATCGCGCAGACCTGGAGCGACACCTTCTACAACGGCGACACGGGCGTGGATCCCAAGAGCTTCGACGGGCTGGTCAACCTCGTCACCGCGGGGCAGACCGTGACGGCGGGCGCCGGCGGCGCGGCGCTCACCCTGTCGATGATGGACGAGCTGATCGACACGGTGAAGCCGGGCCGGCCGGACGCGCTGCTGATGGCCAAGCGCACCCGCCGCAAGCTCTCCAGCCTGCGCCGGGCCAGCGGCAACCTGCTCGAGACGGCCGTCGACGCCTTCGGGCGGCACGCGCTGTTCTACGACGGTATCCCCCTGCTGGTCGATGACTGGCTCCCGATCACCGAGGTGGTGGGCGGCTCGGGTGCCGTCTGCTCGTCGGTCTACGCGGTCAAGCTCGGCAGCGCGGGGCTGATGGGGCTCGAGAACGGCGGGGTGCAGGTCGAGACGGTCGGGGAGCTGGAGACCAAGGACGCCACCCGGCACCGGCTGAAGTGGTACTCGGGGCTGGCGCTGATGAGCGAGCTGGGCGTGGCCCGGCTGGCGGGGATCAACGCCACGTAGCGACCATCCCACGACGCGGGGCATGGGCGACGCCCAGCGGGTTGGGGCGGCGGTGGCGGTCGAGCGCTACCGGCCGCCCCTCGTCGATAGGGGGACCGGTGGCCGTGCAGAAGCTGCTGGACAACGTGGCGATCGCCAACAACGCCACCACGACCCGGACGATCAGCGTCAACGGCTTCGAGTGGGCCGTCGTCGAGCTGGTCAACGACCAGACCTGCGACCTCAACCTCGGCGGCAGCGTGGTCGATAACCCCGGCCGGACGCCGACGCTGACCAACGAGGCGAACCTGAGCTACACCCGGACCGGCCTGACCGCCACCACGAACGGGCGGGCCTACCTCACGCCGCTGCGGCAGTGCCTCTCGACGCTGACGATCCAGGTGACCAACAAGAGCGGCGGCGTCGACGCGCACGTGAGCCTGTGGCTGGCCCTGCACTAGCGCCATGAGCCATCGGCAGAGGAATCGGCGGCGGGCCCAGCCCGGGCTTAAAGCCGCGGTGGCGGACGGCGCCCGGGACGAAAGTCGCCGGGCTGACGGAACGAAGTCCACTGAAGGGGCTGCGAGGGCACGGGCCGCAGGCGTCTCTCCCCTCTCCCAAACTTGGGAGAGATCCTATGGTTCGGTGTCAAGGGGTGGGTCGGGAGCACGGTGCTGCGGCGGCTGATGGACCCGTTCGGGATCGTACCGGGTGCCGTGAGTGGCGAGCGACCAGGCCGTCCGCGCCAGCTTGCGCGCCACCGCGTTGAGCGCCGCCGTCGAGGACAGGCCCTTGGCCCGTTCGCGCTCGTACTGCGCCGTGAAGGGGTTGTCGGGATCCCGGCGGCGCAGGTTGGCCTGGGCGCAACAGTAGAGCAGCCGGCGCAGCTCGGGCTGGCCCCGCTTGGACAGGCGGCGACGTCCCACGTGCGCTCCGCTGTCGCGCACCTGCACGTCCAGGCCCAGGTAGGCCACGAACTGGTCGGGGTGGGTGAAGGTGTGGCTGGCGAAGCAGGCCGCCAGCGCCGCCGCCGTCACCGGCCCGATCCCCGGCACCTGCCGCAGTGCCGCGGCGACCGCCAACTCCGGCTGCTGACACAGCTGGGCGATCCGGGCATCGAGCTCCCGCTGCTGCGCGCGGAGCGCGCTGATCGCTGCCGTCAGCGGTGCGGCGGCATACGGCAGCGCCTGCCGCTGCTGGGTGAGTTGGGCCAGGCTGTCGCTGAGCCCTTTGCGGGCGGCCAGGAGTTGCTCGAGCTGCACCACCGACTCCGCCTTGACCGGGAAGGGGCGCAACGGCAGAGCCAGAGCGTAGCGCGCCAAGCCCTGGCTGTCGAGCCGGTCGGTCTTGGCCCGCGGATGCAGCGCGGCCAGGAAGGCCTTGGCCTCCTTGGGCGGGGCCAACAAGACGGTGCGGCCGTCCTGCTGGCCGCGCCGGACGACGGCCTGGCTGTAGACCCCGGTCGGCTCGACCACCCAGGGGTGTTCGGCCGGCGTCAAGGTCACGAGCTGGTCGATCCCGGCGGGCGTGTTGGGCACCTGTCCCTCGGCCACCACCTGCTGGGTGCCGGCCTCGAGCAGACTGTAGGCCAGGGTGGCCTTGCTGACGTCGATCCCGAGCATGGGACGCACTCCTGGCGCCGCCGCCCCCTTGCGGAGCATCGACCGTCCTCACCGGAGGCGGTGGCATCCCTCATCGGCGGTCGGCGCGGTGTACCGCAGTCTCTCCCAGGCCGTCCACGGTTGGCGGCAAGGGGCTGAGGCGGTTACAGCACACCGAGGCGCGCGGCACGTGTCAAGCCGCAGGTGGGGTGTGGAGATATGGACAGTCGCTGCGCGCCTGCCCACATCCCCACACCCCCTACGACGGCGACGACGCGCATCCCCACCATACAAGGGGC
>DATKRJ010000379.1:0-2256 GCA_035532355.1 Thermomicrobiaceae bacterium
TCGGCCGCCCGGTAGATCGGGGAGTTCGGGTCCAGATCGCCGCCGGAGTGCACGTTGAGCTGCCCCTGGCTGTTGGGATCGGGAAAGTCCCGGACCCCATGCGCGCGCATGCACTGGGCATAGGCGAGCCAGCCGACCTGCGCGCCGGCGCCGGTCGGAGACCCGATGGTCGACCCGACCGCCGCCATCGCGGATGACACGATGCTCGCCACGCCGGGGACCCTGGCGGTGCTGCCGCAGGCGGCGGCGACCGCCAGGGCAAGCAGCAGCGCCCCGGTGACCAGCGCCGCTCGCTCGAGCCTGGAGCCGTGCGCCTGCTCACTGCCCGTCAACTGGTCCATTCGCTCGTCCAAGGTTTCTCCTCACCGGGCGCCAGAACTCGCATCACGGTTCCCGTTGTAGGACATTCGAGGTAACAGGGGGCAAACAGCCGCTGTTATCGTCCTGTTACCTGGAAACCGGTAGGCTTGAGTATCACGCGGGAGACGGTGGCCGCGAGGCGACGCTCACGTTGTGGCAACGAGCGGTGAGTGAGTTCTGTGTTCGTCGAAGACGGCGTGACATCCGACCCGCGGTTGAGCCCTGCCGAGGAGCCGCCTGTTCCCACGCCGGCCTTGCGCCGGCCGGGATCCGTGCCGGGTGGACCGCGACGTCGCGGGTCGCGGGTCCGCCTGCCCCGCTGGAGCGTCCGCCTGCGCCTGACGTTGCTTTATGGGGTGCTCTTTCTCCTGTCTGGCGCGGCGCTGCTGGGAGTCACCGACGGGCTGGCGCATGCGATCCCCGTCGTGCGGTCTAACGAGGCCCTGTCACAGCTCGGATCGTCGCCGGCCGGTCCGACCGGCACGGCGGTCACGGCCGGCACGACCCAGGCTGGACCAACCACGTCCGCCCCGCTCTCGCCCGCGGCATCCACCCTCACCCCGGCGCAGCGCCAACTCGAAGTCGATCAATTGCAGAATCTGGCAACCCAACTGCACGACGCCGATGTCAAGCAGTTCCTGTTCGCGTCGGGCATCGCGCTGGCGGTCATGTCCGTGGCGTCGCTGCTGCTGGGCTGGATCGTGGCCGGCCGGGTGCTGCACCCCTTGCGCACGATCACGACGACGACCCGCGCCATCTCGGCCACCAACCTCAACCAGCGGCTGGCCCTGGGGGGACCCGACGATGAGGTCAAAGAGCTCGGCGATACCATCGACGGACTGCTGGCCCGGCTCGAGGCGGCCTTCAATGCCCAGCGACGCTTCGTGGCCAATGCGTCCCACGAGCTGCGTACCCCACTCACCATGCTCCGGACCTCGCTCGACGTGGCCGTCGGCAAACCCACCGCGCCCCCGGAGGTCACCGTGCTGGCGGCCAAGCTGCGCGAGGGGCTCGATCAGGCCGACCGCCTGGTCGAGGAGCTGCTGGTGCTGGCGCGCGCGCGGCATCGCGGCCTGACCAACCTCACCGCGGTCTCGCTCGACGACCTGGTGGATGCCGCGCTGGCGGCACGCCGCGCCGCGGTCGCCGGCATGACGCTGACGGTTCGCCCCGCGCTCGAGCCCGTCTCCGTGGTCGGCAGCCGGCCGCTGCTGGCGCGCCTGGTGGCGAACCTGCTCGACAACGCGGTGCGGCACAACGTCGCCGGGGGCTGCATTCGGGTGACGACCGGCGCGCGCGGCCGGGTGGCGACCCTGGTCGTGGAGAACGGCGGGCCGCGGCTCGACGCGAGCCGGGTGAAACTGCTGGGCGAGCCCTTCCAGCGCCTCGGGACCGAGCGCACGAACACGGACGGCGGCATCGGCCTGGGCCTCTCGATCGTGGCGGCGATCGTGGAAGCGCATCACGGATCGTTGACCATCAGCGCCAGACCGGAAGGTGGTCTGCGCGTCGCCGTCGAGCTCCCGCTCGCGGGGACAACGCCGGACGAGGGGGAAGTGGCATGAGGGTGCTCGTCGTCGAGGACGTGCGACGCCTGGCCGACGACATCGCCGAGGGGCTGCGCGATCAGGGCATGGCCGCCGACGTCGCCTACGACGGGCTCGAGGCCGTCACCAAGCTCGAGGTGACCGACTACGACGTGGTCGTGCTCGACCGTGACCTGCCGGGGCTGCACGGCGATGTGGTCTGCCGCCTGATCACGGAGAGCGACAACCCGGCGATGGTCCTGATGCTGACCGCCGCCGACACGGCCGGCGACCGGGTGGCGGGGCTGACGCTGGGCGCCGACGACTACCTGTCAAAGCCGTTTCACTTCCCGGAGCTGGTGCTGCGCGT